>PCSQ01000139.1 GCA_002772455.1 Candidatus Beckwithbacteria bacterium CG23_combo_of_CG06-09_8_20_14_all_47_9
CACAAGAAAACGGCCGCGGATAATAAACGGGGCCAGATTTTTACCAAGCTCGGTCGGGCGATAACCATTGCCGTCAAAGAAGGCGGGCCGGAGGTTGGCAGTAACTTTAAGTTAAGGTTAGCCGTCGATAAAGCCCGGGCGGTCAATATGCCAAAATTAAACATTGAGCGGGCGATCGAAAAGGGGAGCGGCCAGGGGGAAGACGGCAGTTTGGAGATGGTTGTTTATGAGGGCTTCGGTCCCAGTCAGGTCGCGGTGATGGTGGAAGCGGTGACGGATAATAAAAACCGGACGGCGGCCGGGATTAAAAAAACGTTTGAAAGGGGCGGGGGACACCTGGGCCAACCCGGCTCGGCCAGCCACCTTTTCCATAAAAAAGGCCGGCTGCTGGTGGCCAAACAAACCGATGTTGACAGCCAGATGCTCAAAATTATCGATTTGGGAGTGGATGATGTCGAGGCAACCGGGGAAGCCGTGGAAGTGCTGGTGCCCGCGGCGAATCTGGGTAAAATCCGGGATCAATTAACTCAAGCCGGATTGGCAGTTAAATCGGCCGAGCTGATCTACAAGCCGTTGGTTATAGTGGAATTAGATAGCGAACAGGAAATTAAATTGACCGAGTGGCTGGCCGGGCTGGAAGAGTTGGACGACGTCCAGTCGGTCTACACTAACTGGTAAATGACTAAAAGGAAAAAGCTTGGTATCATATCCATATTACTGACATTGGGTATTTTAGGGGTTCAATCGGTTGAGGTAGAATCACGCTATCAGGCCATTGGCCTTTTGGCCGGTGCCGCCTATGCTTTGTCAGTTTGGGCGATGGTTGAAGATTTAAAAGGGATCGAGTGGCTGACCACCCTGATCCTCCCGGTACTTTACCCGGTTTCGGTCGCCCTGTTCTATTTTTTACTGCCCGGCCGGCTGTTAACCAGAATTCTGATTGTGAGCTTGTTTGGTTTGGGGATGTATGCCTTGCTTTTAACCGAGAACATTTTTAACGTGGCTTCAATCAGAACCATTCAGCTGCTGCGGGCGGCCCATGCCGTCGGTTTTTTGCTGACCCTGCTGGTGGCTTTTTTCCTTTGGGATACGATTTTTTCTTTCCAGCTGGACCCCTGGTGGAATGCTTTATTGGTTGGGTTGACCGCTTGGCCGCTGGCAGTGCAGACCCTTTGGAGCGTTAATCTTGAGGAAAAGCTAACCCCGCCGGTTATCTGGGGCAGTTTGACCATTAGCTGGAGCCTGCTGGCTTTGAGTTTAATGATTTCTTTTTGGCCGGTAACGATTACCGTCGCTTCGTTATTTTTGGTGACGGCTTTGTACGTCGGCTTGGGATTGGGCCAGCAACACTTAGCCGGAAGATTATTCAAAAAAACTTTGAGCGAGTATTTATGGGTGGGGATAATTGTTTTAGTGACCGTATTTTTTTTGAGCCGTTGGGGCTAGAGCAGGGAAGTGGCCTATAATAAATAGGTGACTTTTCACAAAAGTCTTGGGAAGTTTTCACGAAAAGGATTGATACATCAAGCTTATTTAGTATTCTTAGCTTGCTACTGATTGATATAGTCGCTGTGGATAACTCGGGTGTCCCCAGGAGAAGCGGCGCTTGTTTAGAGATTAGAATTTGAAGCGACAGCGGATAAAGAGCAGAAAGAAATAATGCGGGCTTGTTAGTGGTTTGCTTCCCTCTTGGTTTTATTCGGGTTTGGCTATTGTCGCACAATGTATCTTTTGCGACATTGCCCTAGAGGGCAGGGAGAAGCAAACTGCTCCCCAACCTGTCTTTGTGCTGCATTTTACCTGCGGAGATTATTTTTCAGCGCTATTGCAGGCCACTACAGCGCGTTTTCTTGAGGTTGGAAAAGCTAAGTGTATATTATAGGCTTTGGCAATAGCGTCGCACAATGTTGACGAATCCCCGCCCAATCTGTTATACTGATAACAGATAGAAAAAAATTATCCACAGGATGCGCCTATAATATTTAATTTAACTGTGAAAAAAGGATTGATATATCAAACCGCACTCTAGTTATCCACAGTTTGGCAGTCAATAGACATGAGTGATAACCAAAAAATACAAATAAAAAGCGAAATCGAGCTCGAAAATCACCTGACCGACTTTATGGATTATCTGGAGATCGAGCGGCACTGTTCCCGGTTAACCCAGAGAAATTACCGGCATTATCTGAATCGGTTCAGCGTTTGGATCTTTAATCTGCTGCCGAATTTTACGATGGAAAAGCTTGATACTGCAACCATAACTAAATACCGGGTTTATTTGTCCCGGCTGGAAACTAAACCGGGTTTAAACCTTTCCCGGGCGACCCAAGGGTATCATTTAATTGCCTTGCGTTCTTTTTTGAAATTTTTAATCAAGCGGGATGTGACCACTCTGGCGCCGGAGAAGATCGAGCTGGGGAAGAGCGAGAGCCGCAGTCTGAAATTTTTAAATACCGAACAGGTGGATCGGTTACTGTCCAGCCCGGGTATTTCCGGCGAGCGCAATTTAAGGGACAAGGCGATTTTAGAGGTTTTATTCTCGACGGGGTTGCGGGTGTCCGAGCTGGTCAATCTTAACCGGGAGACAATTGATTTTGACCGGCGGGAGTTTGGGGTGATCGGTAAGGGCGGCCGGCCGCGGGTGGTGTTTTTATCGGTCAGGTCGGCTAGGTGGCTGAAAACTTATTTAGATAAGCGCCAGGACCAGGAAAAAGCTTTATTTGCCAGTCAGTCCGGACGCCTGACCGTTCGCTCGGTCCAGCGCCTGGTAGCCAAGTATTGCCGCAAGGCTAAATTGCCGGTTATTATTACCCCGCACGGGTTACGACATTCTTACGCGACTGATTTACTGATGGGCGGGGCGGATATCCGTTCGGTCCAGGAAATGCTCGGCCACAAAAATATTGCTACCACCCAGATCTATACCCATATCACTAACCAGCAGTTAAAAAAAGTCCATGAACTTCATCACTCGCTGAAAGAATAACTTAATGCCTGTTGCTTTTTGTGGGAAATTTGGCGAAGAATTTTAAAAACAACATTAAGGCGATTAAGGCCAATCCTAATCCAATATTGGCCCGGCTGGCAAAATCTGTTAAATCGATCATATTGTTTCTAAAGCGTCCTCAATTTTAACGGCTAAGACTATTGCTACTATAGCAAGGAGTAAAGATCCCGTCAACACGTTGGTCTGGCTTACGGTAAACGGCAAGCATTAAAAACCCGGCGCCAATGTTACTTAAAACATCTGATAAAACTTTTAACCACGAAACCCGCAAAAGGATGTAGCGAACGGCCATTAATCAATAATAACACAAAGTCCAGCCTGCAAGGTTGGACCCTGCAGGTTAAAGTAAGGCGACGGCGGCGACGGAGTCACCGGGTTTGGCAAAGCGCATTAAAATCACGCCTTGAGTCGCCCGGCCCAAACGTTTGATGTTTTTAAGGGGCAGATTAATCACCTGGGCTTTTTTGGAGGTGATGGCGACAGTCTCCATCGACTCGTTGACCAAATGGGCGGAAACGATATTGCCGGTTTTGGCCGAGAGCTTGGCGACTTTGACGCCTTTACCGCTGCGATTTTGCACCGGAAAATCGTTGATGTCCGTCCGTTTGCCCAAACCTTTTTCCATGACGACTAATAAATCGTCAAAAAACTTGCGTTTGCCTTTGGTCTTAGTCCGTTTCGGCTGGTACACGGCCATGCCGACGACAAAGTCATCTTTGGTTAAGTTGATCCCCCGGACGCCGCGGGCCGATCGGCCCAGGGGCCGGGCATCGGTTTCTTTGAAGTTGATTGCTTTGGCCTCGCGGGAAATCAAAGCGATTTGGTCGCGGCCCGAGGTTTGGGTCACCCAAACCAATTGATCGCCTTGGTCGAGCTTGAGGGCAATAATCCCGTTGCTCCTAATATTGGCAAATTCCGGGGTGGCGGTTTTTTTGATAATCCCCTGCCGGGTGACCATGAGCAGGAAACCTTTATCGGTTTGATCTTTAGCCAGGCTAATGACCGACTGGATCATTTCATCGCTGTCAATATTGATTAAGTTTATAATTGCCTGGCCTTTGGCTTGGCGGGCGCTTTGAGGAATTTCGTAAACTTTGAGCCGAAACACCCGGCCTTTGTTGGTAAAGATCAGCAAAGTATCATGGGTGTTGGCGGTAAACATGCGGTTGACTTCGTCTTCTTCTTTGGTACTCATGCCGGTGACGCCCTTGCCGCCTCTTCTCTGGGAACGGTAAGTGGTCGTCGGCATCCGCTTGATGTAGCCGGTTTTGGTCATCGTCACCAGGCAGGCTTCTTCCGGCTCCAGGTCTTCATCGGAAAATTCTTTGAGGGAAGACTTGACGATCCGGGTCCGGCGGTCATCGGCGTAAGCGGTTTTGATATCATTTAATTCTTTGGCCACGGTGATGATGACTTTTTCCGGTTCAAGCAATAAACGGGTCAGCTGATCAATGGTGATTTTGATGGCTTTATACTCGTCCTCAATTTTCTTTCTTTCCAGAGCGGCCAGGCGCCGCAGCTGCATGTCCAAAATCGCCTGGGCCTGAATTTCGGAGAGCTTGAACTTGGTCATTAAGTTCAATTTAGCGTCATCGGCGTCCCGGGATTTTTTAATCGTGGCAATGACCGCGTCCAGGTTATCCAAGGCGATCTTTAAGCCTTCCAAAATATGGGCCCGGAGCTTGGCCGCTTTTAACTCGAACTGGGTCCGTTTGATCACCACTAGTTGGCGGTGGCGCAGATATTCCAGCAGAATTTGGCGCAGGTTAAGGAGTTGCGGAGTATTATCGACTAAAGCCACCAGATTGGCCGGAAAATTATTCTGCAGTTCGGTGTGTTTGTATAAATTATTCAGCACGGCCTTGGGTTTAGCCTCTTTTTTCAAATCAATGGCGATCTGCATCCCGGTCCGGTCGGATTCGTCGCGGATGTCTTTGATGCCGTTTAATTTTTTGTTTCGGACTAAATCAGCGATCTTGGCAATCAAGCGGGCCTTGTTAACCTGGTAAGGCAGCTCGGACACCAGAATTTGCCAGCGGCCTTTTCTTTCGACGATCTCGGTTTTGGCCCGGACGGTGATCGTTCCCCGGCCGGTGGTGTAGACCTGTTCGATCGCCGCGGCGTTATAAATGATGCCGCCGGTGGGAAAATCCGGTCCGGGCAGGGCGGCCATTAGCTCGGAGGAAGTGACGACTGATTCCAAGTTGCCGGCTAAAAGCTGTGGGTTTATCGTTTCCGGATTGACGATCTTTTTGGGTTTATCAGGAGAAAGCGCGGCCTTGGTTTTTTTGATCAGAATTTGAATGGCGTCAACCACTTCGCCCAGATTATGCGGCGGGATTTTGGTGGCCATGCCGACGGCAATGCCATCGGCGCCCATTAAAAGCAGATTAGGTAATTTAGCCGGCAGAACGGTCGGTTCTTTTAACGAGGCGTCAAAGTTATCGATAAAATCAACCGTTGCTTTATCGAGTTCGTTCAAGAGCTCGTCGGAAATTTTGGCCAGCCGGACTTCGGTATAACGCATCGCCGCGGGCGAGTCGCCGTCGACCGAGCCGAAGTTGCCGTGGCCGTCAACCAGCGGATACCGCAGGGAAAAATCCTGGGCCATGCGGACCATGGCATCGTAGACGGCCATGTCGCCGTGCGGGTGGTATTTGCCTAAAACTTCGCCGACGACCCGGGCCGATTTTTTGTAAGCGGAACTGTGGGTAATCCCCTGCTCTTTCATGGCGTAGAGGATGCGCCGGTGGACCGGTTTTAAGCCGTCGCGGACGTCCGGTAAGGCCCGGGCCACGATCACGCTCATGGCGTAGTCGAGGTAACTGCTTTTCATTTCGGTGGTGATCTCGACCGGTTCGATCTTGCCGATGTTCATTTATTTCCCAATAATTTGTATTACAAACGGCGCGATGATTAAAGCGACGATTTGGACGATTTTCATCATCGGGTTTAAGGCCGGTCCGGCCGTGTCTTTTAACGGATCGCCGACCGTGTCCCCGACGACAGCGGCTTTATGGGTGTCACTGCCTTTGCCGCCGAAGTGGCCGTCCTCAATGTATTTTTTGGCGTTGTCCCAAGCCCCGCCGGTGTTGCACATAAACAGGGCTAAAAATAAACCGCTGGCGACGACCCCGCCTAAAAAGCCGCCCAAAGATTCGGCGCCTAAAAGCGAGGCCGCGGCGGGCATGGTGATGACTAAAGCCGCCGGAATAACTAACTCTCTTTGAGCCGCGGCGGTAACGATCGAGACAGCCCGGGAATAATCCGGCTGGGCCGTACCGGCCATAATGCCTTTAATGGTTTTAAACTGCCGCCGGACTTCTTCGACGACTTCAAAAGCCGCCCGGCCGACCGAACCGATCAAGCGCGAGGAAAATAAAAAAGGAAGAGCGCCGCCCAATAACATGCCAATGAAAACTTTGGGGACGGCAATATCGATGGCCGTTAAACCGGTGGCTTCAAAATAAGTGGCAAATAAAGATGAAGCGGCGACGGCGGCCGAACCGACGGCAAAACCTTTGGTTAAGGCTTTGGTGGTATTGCCGACCGCGTCTAAATCGCCGGTAACTTTGGGGGCTTTGCCGCCCAGATGGGCCATTTCCACCATGCCCTGGGCGTTATCGGCGATCGGGCCGAAAGTATCCAGAGACATAATAATCCCGGTCGTGGCCAGCATACCCATGCCGGCCAAGGCAATGCCGTAAAATCCCAGAAATAAGTAGCCGGACAGAATCGTGGCGGCAACAATTAATACCGAGACAAACGTCGATTCCATACCGATGGATAAACCGGCAATTAAATTAGTACCGGCGCCGGTTTGCGAGGCTTTGGCAATGGCGACGACCGG
>PCSQ01000068.1 GCA_002772455.1 Candidatus Beckwithbacteria bacterium CG23_combo_of_CG06-09_8_20_14_all_47_9
TGGAATAAAAGAAACGGATTTAGATTTAAAATTGCCGTTCGCCAAATCGCAAACGATTCGTTATCAACTGCACTGTATGTGTGGCGCGCAGGAAAGCAATATTTCCCTGATTGTTGAAGACAAGTGGAATGGTTATTCCTCCAGTTTAGACAAATTGGGCAAAACCGATTTGGCCACGATTAAAACTCATTTGCAGGCGGCGGATAAGTAAATGCTGGCTGCTTACCAATCCCCAAATCTTGGCAGGAGAAATGGGCACTAAGTAACTAGTTCGATGATTCGAATCATTAGACTATGACACAAGTATCAAAATATCTTTTATCTGACAAAGTTAAACAGGAAATAAACTCAATTTTCTTGGAAACAATTTCATTGCTTTCTAAAAAAGAAGATATCGTCAGTTTTTTGGAAGACTTTTTATCGCCGACCGAAAGAATTGTTTTGTCTAAAAGAATTACCATTGCCTTGATGTTGAGGAAAGGTTATAGCTTTGAAATGATAAAAAAATTAATTAAGGTTAGCCAATCGACCATAGCCGGGGTTAATTTAAAACTAAAATATACAGGCAAAGGTTATCAGCGGATTTTGGATAGGATGTTGCTTGATCAAAAAATAGCGGGCATTTTTAATAGTATTGAGAAATTTATTCTATCGGCGTTGACCATCGGTAAAGGGAAAGGAACGGGTATTTGGTTCGACCGCAAAATAAAAAGACAACGGGAGACTAGTTCGATAATTTAAATCATCGAACTACTATGCTAAATCAGCAGAAGATTAAAAATCATTTTAAGAAAGTTGATCCGGTAATATACCGGGTTATGGAGACGATGGATTTGGGACAGTGGTGGGATCGGCCCAAAGCCGATTATTTTACCGCCTTGTGCGCCGATATCATCGGTCAGCAATTATCCGGTAAAGTGGCCGACGTGATTTTTGCCCGATTCGAAAAACTATTTCCCAAAAAACAAATTACACCGGAGCGGTTGTTAAAACTAACTGATCAGCAGATTCGGGACATTGACACTTCCTGGGCCAAGGTAAAATACCTCAAAGATTTAGCCCGGCAGGTTAACGCTAAAACGGTTAAGCTGGAGCAATTAGACCAGTTGGCTGACGAAGCGGTGATTAAGACGCTGACCAAAATTAAAGGCGTTGGCCCGTGGACCGCCGAAATGTTTTTGATTTTTACCCTGAAACGGGAGAATATTTTTTCGTTCGGCGACTTGGGATTAAATAAGGCTGTGGGGAAACTTTATGGAAAGAAAAAGACAGCCGCGGTCGTTAAACCCTGGACGCCGTATCAATCTTTCGGGGCAATGGCCCTCTGGCACAGCCTGGATAAGGTATAATTTGGCTATGTTTACCAGTCCGACTCAAGGCAAAGTTCTCCAGGATAAAATGATCGATCATATTGCCCGGTTTATGGAACAAAAATCCGAGTTTTCTTATCGGTTGATTATCGGCAGT
>PCSQ01000082.1 GCA_002772455.1 Candidatus Beckwithbacteria bacterium CG23_combo_of_CG06-09_8_20_14_all_47_9
GGATGATCAATAACCACATAGCTTATATAATAGTATAAACTATGATCTGGCTGTTAGTCTGGGCGGCTTTAACCCGTTTGCCTTATTTACTTTCCCAAACCCTGCTGTTTGGCTTTGATCAAGGCCGGGACGCACTCGCCGTTTGGAATTTTATTAAAACCTTCAACCTGCCTTTTATCGGCGCGCCGACCAGTATTCCCGGTTTATTCATCGGGCCTGGCTGGTATTATTTTTTAGCTCCGGCTTATTGGCTATTTCAGGGCAACCCGATTGGCGGAGCCTGGCTAATGTTTTGTTTATACCTGGCCGCTATAATTTTAACTTATAAATTTTTGGGGGCTATGGAAGCCATAATCATCAGCTTGGCGCCGATTTGGACCCAGCTAGCCACGGCTGCTCAAAGCCCATACCCAATACCATTACTGGCAATTATCCTGCTCATCTCGTTGAAAAAAAACTGGCACCCATTTCTAATCGGTATTATCGTAGGCCTAAGTTTTAATTTTGATTCGGCCCTGGCAATTTTTTGGCTCACTTTAATCCCGGTTTTAATAAAACCAAAACGGTGGCTTTGGTTTTTGGCCGGGAATATTCCAGCCTTCATTCCCCAGCTATTATTTGAACTTAAGCACAATTTTTCCCAAACCCGGGCAGTGATTGCTTATTTTGCCGCCGGCGAAAGTCAACAGATTTCTTTGGGCAAAATCAGCACTGTTAACCAATCGGTCATGCACGAACTATCCCTTGCGGTGCTGCCTGATAACCAAGAATTAAAAATTATTGGTTTAGCCATCATTCTTATCGGTTTAGTTTTTTTAATTAAACAAAAAAAAATCGACTTTTGGCGGCAAATCTTAATCTTAACGGTCGTACCGGTAATCGGTTTTTGGTTTTTACATTACAACCCCTGGTACAGTTACGGATTGCTGCCGCTCGCGGTAATCGCCGTCGGGAAAATTTTACGGAGCCTGCCCAAACCCATAGCCTGGCTGTTTTTACTATTGCTGCTGATTAATTCAACGCTCAAATTTTTCCATTTTGAAACTATTGATAAAGCCAGGCTCGCCCAACATAAAGGTTTTTTAACGGCTAAGCTCCAGGCTTTGGATTACATTTACACCCAAGCCGGAGACCAGTCATTTACTTCCTATCATTACCATCCGGAGATTTATGACTTTGCCTATCAATACCTCTATATTTGGCAGGCATTTAAAGGTAAGCCGCTGCCAATAGAGTTTAGTTATCAACCGGGAGCGCCAAGCTACATTCCGGAAAAAGAAAGTTTACTCAAGCTTCTACCCAGTCCCGACGGACGCCGGGACGAGCCGAGCAAAATATTTTTAATCATCGAAAAACCGGATAATATTTGGCACTACCCGTTTGAATCGTGGTTAAAACAAATTGACTTTAGTGAAATAACCGACAAAAAAATTATCGGTCCGGAACTGGAAGTTTGGGAAGTAAAATATTAGGTATAATATATTT
>PCSQ01000129.1:0-532 GCA_002772455.1 Candidatus Beckwithbacteria bacterium CG23_combo_of_CG06-09_8_20_14_all_47_9
CCATTTTCAGGACCAGAACAAATGGCTGTTTATATTGCAGATGCAATCTCAGGTGCAAGACCTGGAGCCAGATATGAAAACCATGAAGAATACATACAACGCTTACAAAAATTAGAAGAAATTGCAATGAGCTATAAAGAAGTTAAACAAGCATATGCTATTCAAGCTGGCAGAGAAATCAGAGTTCTGCTTGAACCAGAAAAATCTAAAGATAGCGACGTTAAAGTTCTTGGTATAAAAATCAAAGACGAAATTAAAGCTTCTGTGACTTACCCTGGAACAGTAACAGTTACTGTTATTAGAGAATTAAGAGGACAGGAAGTAGCGAAATAATGATACAATTTAAGGACAAGAAGAGTCTATGAACAATAATATTTGGTTAATTATTCAATCAGTTTTATCAGTGTTAATTGTGGTTTCAATTCTACTTCAATCTCAAGGTAGCGGTTTAGGTTCTGCTTGGGGTGGAGGGGGTGAAACTTATCATACTAAAAGAGGCGTTGAAAAAGTACTTTTTAATTTAACGATAGTT
>PCSQ01000129.1:831-1373 GCA_002772455.1 Candidatus Beckwithbacteria bacterium CG23_combo_of_CG06-09_8_20_14_all_47_9
AATAATGTTTATCAAAACGGCTTGAGGGTTTTGGAAACAGTTTATCTTAATGCTTATGACGCTAAAATTTTAATAGATTTAGTTCAAAGAACTTATTTCACTGTCAATGACCAGGAGGGGATTAGAGTGAGAGAGCAGCAAAACAGGACAGCTAAAGCGACTTCTGAAATAAAATCACAAATAGAAGCGATTCAATCGGTTACGGAGAGGGAAAAAATAGATCAAGGCCTCGCCAAGACAGAAATCAGCTTATCGGTTATTTACAACGGCCTCGGTATTATTCGAGACATTTGCGAAAGTCCGATATACAAAGGAAAAATTCCCGACGGCCACAAAACCTCTTTAGATACCCATCGTTCCACCATTAACAGCGCTTTAACCACTCTTATTAGGGCTCGGCAGGCCATTTCTTCCACCAAAATAACAAACACTTCTCGCATTAACGCGGCCGAGGCCGAGGTTGCTCGGGCCGAGGGAAGTCTTCAGTCAGCCGAAGACCAGCTCGCTTTAATTTTAGCTCCTCCTCGAGGAGAAGACTTGAA
>PCSQ01000032.1:0-204 GCA_002772455.1 Candidatus Beckwithbacteria bacterium CG23_combo_of_CG06-09_8_20_14_all_47_9
CTGGGTTTGTTCGTATAAAGATCCTAAAGAATTGCGGGCGGCTTCGTAATTGGGTTTAATGCCGACGGTTTTGACCAGCAGTTGCTCGCTCAAACTGGTTTGGCCCAGCTGGTTATAAACCAATCCCAGATTGTAGGTTAGCTTGGCGTCGGTCGGGACCAGGGTAATTGCTTGGTCAAAAGAACGCAAAACCTCGTTGTAATA
>PCSQ01000032.1:211-1223 GCA_002772455.1 Candidatus Beckwithbacteria bacterium CG23_combo_of_CG06-09_8_20_14_all_47_9
TCCAGTTCGGCCAAGGTCAGGAAAATTTTAATGCGCGAGCGCCAAAAGTTCAGGTTGACCGGGTTTTGGGCAATAACCAAGTCGGCGTTTTTAACAGCTTGGTCTTTAAATTTCTTGGCGGTTTGAGCGGAAGGTGAGGCATAGGCCACGGCCAGCTGGGCTTCGGTTTCAGCCAGGTCGTTACGGAACACCGGTTCTTTTGGGGAAAGCTGGACGGCCCGGCTTAAATTCTGCCAGCCTTCCTGCAGTCTTTTAGCCTTGGCCTGATTTTTGCCTAAATTATATAAATAGTCGGTCCGCCAGAGTTTAACGACGAAAAGTAAGCCAAATAAAGTGAGTAAACTAATTATGGCTATCGAGATCGCCTGAAAATTATTGATAGGATAAGCGGGCTTTGCCTCGGGGTCAGCCGCCTTCGCCAAGGCTATGGCGGGCCAAAGGAAAAACATCAGCGCCACCGGGACGACGGAAAAGCCGAAAAAATTACTGACGCCGGCACCAATGTATCCGGCCAAAAGCGAACTATATAAAATCATTTGCGATCGAGTATGAGTTTTTATACTTTGAATACACCAAATTGTAAACCAGCCGATTAACAGCAAATAACTGCCCAAACCAAACGCCCCGGTCGTCGCCAGAAAGTTTAAAAACTCGTTGTGGGCTTTGTTGTATAAAAAGTCCCATTCGGATAATAAATTGTGTTCGACCGGCCGGAAGTTATAGTAGGAATAAGCAAAAGTTTCTACTCCGGAACCGAACACCGGGTAATGTTTCCAAATGTCAATTGCCCCGCGCCAGACCACTTGCCGGATATCTGAAGAACTGGAACCGCCGGATTGGGCCAGCGGCACTTCATTGGCCAGGCCGCCGGTAGGCTGGAGTTGGGGCAAATAGGGACGGGCAAAATACATGAATATAAGAATAAAAGTGATAAAGAATAGGGTCGTTTTGCGCCAGCGCATTAGGCCGTAAACCAGCGCGGCGGCGGCCAAAGCTAAAAAACCGGAACGGG
>PCSQ01000032.1:1247-1407 GCA_002772455.1 Candidatus Beckwithbacteria bacterium CG23_combo_of_CG06-09_8_20_14_all_47_9
AATAAATCGCGGTGAGCGGCCAGCGGGGTAGGCTTAAAGGGATCAGCATGATTAGGTAGGCCGCCAGCCAGTTGGGCTGGCCTAAGGTCGAAAAGACCCGGTTCTGGACGTCTTGGACCCAGATGTGTTTATCAATTCCAAAATGCTCGGCGATGCCGTA
>PCSQ01000070.1:0-205 GCA_002772455.1 Candidatus Beckwithbacteria bacterium CG23_combo_of_CG06-09_8_20_14_all_47_9
TGTTTATCAATTCCAAAATGCTCGGCGATGCCGTAAAGGCTGACGACTAAACCGGTGGATAAAATTACGGCCACAGCTTTTTTGGTTTTATCGGTCATAAAGGCGGCGTAGGCCCAGTAAAGGGTTAAGTAGGAAATAGTGGATAACAGCCCGCCGTGGAAGCGGGAATAGTAGCCCCAGATTGAGGTATGCCGGTCGATCGAAA
>PCSQ01000070.1:270-3810 GCA_002772455.1 Candidatus Beckwithbacteria bacterium CG23_combo_of_CG06-09_8_20_14_all_47_9
AAAATGAAGCGGTGGGAACGGATGGACTCGACTGCCCAGGCGCCGGCAATAATAATCGCTCCGGCGTAAACCGTCAGCATTTTGTTAAACTCAAACAGCTCAAAGTTCCAGGGAGTTAAAATTAACGGGACGATAATAAAGAGCAGATAAAAAGCCGCGGCGATCATGTTAGAATGATTTTAACATGTATTTACCGTTAGTTTATGATTTGGCCGTGGATTTAGGCACCAGCAATACCTTGATTAATTTGTCCGGCAAAGGGGTGATTGTCCGGGAGCCGACGGTGATTGCCCGCAAGAAAAAATCCAAAGAACTTTTGGCCGTGGGAATGGAAGCTAAGAAAATGCTGGGGAAAAATCCCGAGGCGATTGAGGTCGTCCAGCCGATTAAGGGCGGCGTCATCGCCGATTTCGATGCGACCGCGGTGATGCTCAAACACTATTTCGAACAAATAAGCCAGCACATTGGCTGGTTGCCGCGGCTGCTGCGGCCGCGGGTGGTCGCGGGCATTCCCGGCGGGTTGACTGAAGTGGAAAAGCGGGCGGTCCAGGATGCGGCTCTGTCAGCCGGCGCCCGCCGGGCCTTATTAGTGGAAGGGCCGTTAGCGGCGGCTTTAGGCGCCGGGATTGAAGTGATCCGTCCCGACGGCCATTTGGTGGTGGATATCGGCGGCGGGACCACCGAAATTGCCGTGATTTCTTTATCCGGCATCGTGGTTAATCGGTCTTTGAGAGTGGCCGGACAAACTATGGACCAGGCGATTGTCAAAGCGGTCCGTTTGAGCCGCGGTTTATTGTTGGGCGAGGCCACGGCCGAAGAAGTGAAAATCAATATCGGTTCGGCGGCTACCTTGGAAAAAGAAAAAATCTTTGTGGTCCGCGGCCGGGACATAGGGAAAGGCTTGCCCCGGTCATTGAAACTAAAAAGCGCGGAAATCCGGGAAGTACTGGCGCCGATTATCCAGGAAATTACCGCCGCCGTGGCCGATATTTTAGAAGAAACCCCGCCGGAATTGGTGGGAGATATTCTCCAGCATGGCATCATTCTTTGCGGTGCCGCCGGTTTAATGCCGGGGATTGACCAAGTGATTGCTGAAGCCACTAAGATGCCGGTCGGGATTACCGAAGCGCCCCAAGATGCGGTGGTCCGGGGCTTGGCGAAACTGTTGGCTAACGCCCGATTACTGGAAATGGTCCGGTTAAAGCGCGGTTTGAGTTAAAGTTTCCCGGATGATCGCCACACCCAGGCGGTGGCGGATCTTCAGGGTTTTCAGGGTGCCATTAAGGGTTGGTTTTTGGGGAATTCCCAATTCAAAAATGGCCGCGTCGGCCGGTCCGGTTGCCAGTTCCTGGATTGCCGGCAGGGACGAAGGCACAATTAGGATTGGAAACGCGAGATAAATAACCATCAGGGTCAGCACTAAAACCACCGATCGCCAGATGAGCTTCATGAAAATAGTATACTATATAAAATAATGAGATGGTTAATTTTTGACTGGCTGGTGACTTTAAGTTTATTCGGTTTGTTAGCCCGGTTGATCGGCGTGGGTTTGATCAATCACGATTATTATCAAACTCTGGCCCGGGAAAATCGGGTGAAAGTAATTAAATTGCCGGCCGAGCGGGGTAAAATCTATGACCGTTTTAACCAGTCTTTAACCGGCGCCGGCGAAGCTTTCGGTCACGTTTTGGGCTACGTGGGCGAGGGGAACCGGGAAATTATCGGTAAAGACGGCCTGGAATTGGTTTACGATCAATTACTGCGAGGCAAGGATGGCAGCTTGCTGGTGGAAACCGATGCCGAGGGTTTGGTTGTCCGGGAGATCGGCCGGAATGATCCGCAACCCGGGGCCGATTTGACCACGACCCTGGATAAGGGCCTCCAGCAAAAAGCTTTTGCTTTACTGGCCGGACGTAAGGGGGCGTTAGTCGCCAGCGAACCGCAAACCGGGGCAATTTTAGCTCTGGTTTCCAGTCCGGGGTTTAAACCAGACGCGGTCGGGCAGTATTTAACCGATAAAAATCTGCCTTTATTTAACCGGGCGATTGGCGGGGTTTACCCTCCCGGCTCGACTTTTAAAATTATTACTGCCGTCGCGGCTTTAGAAGAGAAAAAAATCGATCAAACGACCATGATCGAGGATACGGGTGAGATTCAAATCGGCCCCTACCGTTACGGTAACTGGTATTTCAGCCAGTACGGCCGGACGGAAGGCTGGCTGAATCTAGTCGGGGCGATTAAACGAAGCAACGATATTTTCTTTTACCGTTTGGGCGAATCGCTAGGGATTAGAGCTTTATCTGAATGGGCCAAGTGGTTCGGTGTCGGCAATAAGACTATGATCGATCTGCCCGGAGAAGCGGCCGGGGTTATGCCCGATCCGGACTGGAAGCAAATGGTCAAAAAAGAAGACTGGTTTTTAGGTGACACTTTAATCAGCGCCATCGGTCAGGGTGATATTTTAATGACGCCCTTGCAGGTTAATCAAATGGCCGGTTTAATTGCCGCTCAAGGTAACTTTTGCCGGCCATATCTAGTCGGAAACAAGAATTGCCGGCAGTTGGATATTAGCCCGTCAACTTTGGCCTTGATTATCGAAGGGATGAGTCAGGTGACCCAAACCGGCGGCACCGCCTTTCCTTTTTTTGATTTTCCGATTCCGGTGGCCGGTAAAACCGGGACGGCGGAATTCGGTCTGCCTGCGCAGGCAGGAGATCAAGCTAAAACTCACGCTTGGTTTACCGGGTTTGCTCCGGCAGATAACCCCAATATTGTGGTGACAGTTTTATTGGAGGGAGCAGGCGAGGGTTCTTACCAAGCCGCTCCGGTGGCCAAAGAATTATTGATTTATTGGTTTTCCCGGCAGTAGTCTTCCAGTCGGTTTTGGCTGCTAATCGGCTTGGCTTTGTAATTATGCTACTATATATTTTATTATGCGATCGAGTATGATTTTATATAAATGAAAAATAATAAAACCGATCCCGTTTCCGTAATTTCCGCCGGCCTGTTTGTTACCGGTGTCGACTTGATTTTATTCGCCGCCTCTTTCGGGTTGAATCTGTATGCCGCCGGCTTCAGCCATAAAGGCATTGTAAAAATTCTCCGGAACAGTTTTGAGCTGGCCGCTTTTTTCCGGGAGAAACTGTTAAATTCCGGGACTGCCTACGCGAGGAAGAAAGACTATTTGGAAAATCGGCGGCGGGACCTGGTGCTGACCCGGGCCGGCAGGGAACGGCTGAAACGGCTTCTGCCCCGCTATCGGAAGAACCGCCCCTGGGATGGACGATTGCACTTGATTACTTACGACATTAAAGAGACCAAGAAAGAAAAACGTCAGCAGCTTGCCCGCTGGCTGGCAGCGCATCGGGCGGTGAAGCTACAGAAAAGCGTTTGGATCTCGGTTGCGGATTTAAGCCGGGAATTACGGCAGGAAAATTTGATTTATCAGGACGAAGGTATTGTTTTAATTTCTTCTTTAAAAAGCAGCGAGGGTATCGGCGGTAAAACCGTTCAGGAGCTGGTCCAGCAGTGGTACCATTT
>PCSQ01000070.1:3828-8833 GCA_002772455.1 Candidatus Beckwithbacteria bacterium CG23_combo_of_CG06-09_8_20_14_all_47_9
AAAAATTTCTGACAAAAGAGGAGAAGTTTATTATAAAGATGCGTTACTTGAAAATTTTAAAAGATGACCCCCAGTTACCGCGGCAACTTTTACCTAAAAATTGGCAGGGAGATGTCGTATACAACTATATAAATCAATTATCGATCGAGAATTAATTTATATACTATGGAAGATTTAAAGTATTGGGTGGGGTTGAGCGGGTGGGAAGGATTTGGCCGGAATCGGCTGGAATTTTTATTAAAGCATTTTGGCTCGGTTCAAAAAATCTGGGAGGCCGGGCCGGATTTGAATCGTCAATGGCAAAATAATAAGGATTTAGACAAGGAGATGGAGAGACAGGAAAGATATCAAATTAGAGCGATAACAATTGAAGATAAAAGATACCCTAAATTATTAAAAGAGATTGATTTTGCGCCATTTATTTTATTTATAAAAGGCTCAATAGAGGTCTTAAACCGGCCGGGAATAACAGTGGTCGGCACGCGGAAGATGACCGAGTACGGTCGTCAGGTAACCGGTAAGTTGGTTCGTGAGTTAGCTAAAAAATTAACAATTTTCTCTGGTTTGGCCAGAGGAGTCGATGGCTGGGCCCACCGGGTCTGTTTGGGGGTTGGCGGTAAAACCGTAGCGGTTTTGGGTCATGGTTTGGAGCGGATTTATCCGCCCGAGCACGCCGGGTTGGCCGAGGAGATTATCAGTCACGGCGGCGCTTTGGTGAGTGAATTTCCATTAGATTATCAGTTAAATAAGCAAAATTTTCCCCGGCGCGACCGGATTTTAGCCGGTTTGACTTTGGGGACTTTAGTGATTGAAGGCGGGGAGAAATCCGGCACCAAAATCACCGCCGGTTTTGCTGCAGATTACGGCCGGGAAGTATTTTGCGTGCCCGGGCCGATTGATTCGCCGACCGCCGCCGGTCCGGCGCTCCTGATCCAGCAGGGAGCAAAACTAGTGACGGGAGTGGAAGATATCTACGAAGAACTTAATCTAAATTAATAATTATTTGGTTGCCAGCAATGAATTACAAATGGAATTTAGATCAGTATGAAAATCATTGATAGCCGGTTTTTTACCTTTTACCCATTTGATCCGTTCTAAAAGTTCAATTGGAAACTCAATTAATCTTTTGGCAATATTCGGAGGAAATATACCAACGGCCTTTGAATTTGCCGAAAGAAAAATATCCCGCCAATCAATCTTGTTGTTTTTGGCAATTACCCAAATATCGACAACATCTTTAGCTTCATCTCGACTGATCAAAGCTGATAACTTGTTTGACAAAATTTTCTTTTTTTTGAGCTTGCCATACCTATACGGCACATCATTTACTAAATCAATTTTTAATATTTTATTAACATTTATGGAAATGTAGCCTTCTGATTTAATAATTACTTTAACTTCAAAGTTTTTCATTAAATTGGATAATATTTGTTCGGAAAATTTAATAAAATTTAAGTCTTTGTTTACAAACAAGTCTAAATCGTCAGAATAACGGTGATTAAAATAACATCGGGAAAGAGCGGTGCCGCCAGTCAAATAAAATGGTGTTTGAAGCTTGTCAATTAGTTTCAGTACATTATCCTGTAATGGATACAGGGTATCGTTGCAATAAGAATTCATAGCCATTTTTGATTGTTTGGTTAAACAATCGGCCCTTAACTTTATTCCAATTATTTTTTAACATGTCCAATGATATCAAATTCATAGCTTCATAATAATTTAAGTTTTCTAAAATCCTAACAATTGCCCAACTTTGGTTCATATTTCCCAAAACTTTTTTGCCACGCAAAATAGCCTCAAATTCATCTTGAGTCAAATTATAATCCCAAACTAGTTGTTTAAACAAACTAGATTTCATGAGTTAATTATACATTAAAGGGTGGTTAATCTAAAAACTTAAATGTGGAAAGGATTTGCATTGAAATTTCTCTAAAATTTGTCTTGGTTGTAGGGTCAGCGCTACCATCGATTATTTGAATATAATTTTGCCCGTCAGGTAACTCAAAAAAATAATAAACTAAATTGGCACTCGTAGTAAAACCCTTTGTTGTATATGTATATCCATTTATTTGATTAAGGGTTATTTTGCTCATGGGTTTGATAATTTTGGTTATTATATCGTTTTTGGCTTTTTCATTGATAAGGTTTTCAAGTGTTTTTTCTCCTAAGGGGTGCTTAGAAAAAAATAGAGCTAGTCCATCTTCAATTTCTGCTTCTTCACGTTGAGTTGGTCCTGATTTAAATAAACGGATTGTTTTGCCTTCAATTACCATAAGATCAATTTCGTTGGGAATTTTAATAGAAAATCCAAGCGTAGGGATAGGGAATATGTTTAAGTCGGCTGTAGGTAAAGGGGAAACGGCTGGTTTTGATTGTAAGATCACAATTTGTTTTTGCAATAAACGGTTTTGGTAAAAGAGACAGCTGGAGGTGAGAATTGACAGGGCGGTTAAAATTATTAGGACTTGCTTAAACTTATCCATACTATTTATAGTATAGCATTATGAAATTAATCATTGTTGAATCGCCGACCAAGGCCCGAACGTTAACCCGGTTTTTAGGGGATAAATATCAGATCGAAGCCTCAATGGGGCATTTGCGCGATCTGCCCAGCAAAAAACTCGGGGTGGACTTGGAGCATAATTTCGAGCCGGAGTACGTCATCGATAAGAAAAAGCAGGCGACGGTGACCAAACTAAAAACAGCCGCTAAAGCCGCCACCGAGATTATTTTAGCGACCGACCCGGACCGTGAAGGCGAAGCCATTGCCTGGCATTTAGAATATATTTTAAAAGATACGGCCAAGGATTTTAAGCGGATTGTTTTCCACGAAATTACCGAAAACGCGATTGCGACGGCCCTAAAAAATCCGGGTAAAGTTGACCTGAAATTGGTCGACAGTCAGCAGGCCCGCCGGATTTTAGACCGGTTAGTCGGTTATAAACTCTCGCCGCTTTTGTGGCGCAAGGTTAGGCGCGGCCTGTCCGCCGGCCGGGTGCAAAGCGTGGCGGTGCGTTTGATTGTCGAACGGGAACAATTGATTAAAGCTTTTGTGCCCCAGGAGTATTGGGAAATTAAAGTCGAGCTGCAAAAGGACAAAATTAATTTTTTGGTGCAATTAATTAAGGCGCTCAAAAATAAAGCCGAATCACAAACAACGGTAAATGACTTGGAAGCGTCCGAGTATCAAGTAAAATCAATCGATCAAAAAACTCTGTCCCGTCATGCCTATCCGCCGCTGATTACTTCCACGCTTCAGCGTTTGGCCGGCAACCGCCTTGGCTGGAGTGCCAAAAAAACCATGGCCATGGCCCAGCATTTGTACGAAAATGGCCTGATTACTTATCACCGGACGGATAGTGTTAATTTAGCCCAGGAAGCGATCGAGATGTGCCGTGCCTATATAAATAGTACTTATGGTAAAGAGTATCTGCCGGATCAGCCTAATTTTTACAAAAGCCGGTCCAAGAATGTGCAGGGTGCTCATGAAGCCATCCGGACGACCAAGTTAACTGTCAGTGCCGATGAATTGGGTAAAAGCGAACAGCGGCTGTATCAATTAATTTGGCAGCGGTTTGTGGCCTGCCAAATGAAGCCGGCGCTGTTTAAAAAAACTACTCTTGTGATAAAGGCCCAGGGAGTTAAAGCTTATGAATTAAAAGCCGAAGCCGAAAAAATGGAATTCGATGGCTGGATGAAAGTCGGCGACGGCTTCAAACAAACCGAAGTTAATTTACCCAAAATGGCCGCGGGGGATAAACTGCAGTTGGTTAAAGTTCTGCCGGAGCAAAAATTTACCCAACCGCCCCCGCGCTACACCGAAGCCAGTTTGATCAAAGAACTGGAGAAAAAAGGCATCGGCCGGCCATCAACTTACGCGCCGATTATTAGCACCATTCAGGACCGCTACTATGTGGAAAAAGACGAGCAAAAGTTAAAGCCGACGGCGATCGGGGAAACCGTCACTTTATTTTTAATCAAGCACTTTGATACCATCATGGACTACGATTTTACCGCTAAAATGGAAGACGATTTGGACCAAATTGCCTTAGGTAAACTTAAGTCAACAGAATTACTCAAAAACTTCTATTTGCCTTTTGATACCAAGTTAATCGAAGTTACGGAAAAAGCCGAACGGGCTAAGATTGCTACCGAAACTACCGGGGATAAATGCCCGGATTGTAAGGAGGGAGATATTGTCATCCGCCTGGGCCGGTTCGGTAAATTTTTAAGCTGTTCGCGTTTTCCCGAATGTAAATATACTGCCAGATATAAAGACGTTGTTCCTGATGTTAAGTGCGCCCAATGCGGCGGCGAAGTGGTGATTAAGAAAACCCGCCGCGGCAAAAGTTTTTACGGTTGCGGCAACTACCCTAACTGCAAGTGGGCTTCCTGGAAAAAACCAGTTAACCTGCAAGGAGATTCCTCGTAGGCCTAGTTTGATACAGTAATTACCGGTTGCCAAGAAATTGTTTTTTTGACACAGTAGTAAGGCTATGAACGCGCTTAATTTTCAGGTTAAAAAAAGATCAGGCGAACTTCAATTATATAGTGATGATAAAGTTATTCACTCGATTTTTCGGGCGCAGGAAAATATCGGCAAAGAAGATTTGGATCAAGCCAAAACTATCGGGATTAAAGTTATTGCCGAACTTAAAAAACGCTTTGAGCAGGAAAAGATTTTGGGTTCGGACGAAATCGGCGACGTGGTCGAACGGATTTTAATCGACGACAAGCTTTACGACATTGCCCGGGCGTTTATCATTGCCCGCGAGCGTCAGCGCCAGGAACACAAAGCCGAGCACGGTTTAGGCGTGGTTGATGACATTGGTTTGCCATATGCCTCGATTGTGGTGCTCAAGAATAAATATTTAAGAAAAGATGACAACGGCAAGCCGCTCGAAACTCCCAAAGGTTGTTTCCGGCGGGTGGCCCGGGCTTTGGCGCTAGCGGAAACAGATAAAAAGAACCGGGCGATTTGGGAAGAACGGTTTTTTACTGTGAT
>PCSQ01000070.1:9030-10273 GCA_002772455.1 Candidatus Beckwithbacteria bacterium CG23_combo_of_CG06-09_8_20_14_all_47_9
ATGTGGTGGCGACGACGACCGGCCGGGCGGCCGGACCGGTAGCGTTGATGAAAATTGTCAACGAAGCCTCGGAGATGCTTCAGCAGGCCGGCGGAAGACGCAGCGGCAATATGGTCATCATGCACGTAACCCACCCGGATATTCTGGAATTCATCACCTGTAAAGAAGACGAGGGGGTGTTAAACCACATTAATTTTTCTTTAGGGGTGACCGATAAATTCATGAAGGCGGTTAAACGTGACAAAAACTGGGATTTGGTCAATCCGCGCAATGGCCAAGTGGTTAACACCGTCGCCGCCCGGTCGATTTTCGAACTGGCCGCTTCCTATGCCTGGAAAAACGGCGATCCGGGCATGATCTTTTTAGACCGGATCAACCGGGATAACCCTACGCCGCACGCCGGGGTACTGGAAGCGGTTAATCTCTGCGGCGAACAGCCGCTATTATCCTACGAAGCTTGCAATTTGGGTTCAATTAATTTGGCGGCCCATGTTCGGGATAATGATTTGGATTGGAAAAAAATAACCGAGACAGTTCAAATCGGCACCCGGCTTTTAGATAATGTGGTGACCGTTTGCAAGTATCCGCTTAAACAAGTGGACAAAGTGGTTAAAAGCAACCGGAAAATCGGCTTGGGGGTCATGGGTTGGGCCGACGTCTTGATTAAATTGGGGATACCGTATAATTCAAAACAAGCTTTAGCCCTGGCGGAAAAGACGATGAAATTTATTAATGATGTTGCCCGGGAGCAATCGGTGAAGCTGGCCGAGACCAAAGGCAGTTTCCCCAATTTTGACGGCAGTTTGTGGCAGAAGCGGGGTTACAAAAAATTTAGAAATGCCACTTTAACCACCATTGCCCCGACCGGATCGATTTCCATGGTGGCTAACTGTTCCTACGGCATCGAACCGCTGTTTGCTTTGGCGTTTTACAAAGAAGTTATGGGCGGGGTAAGATTGCCGGAAATTAACAATGATTTGTTGAATGTTTTAAAACAAAGCGGTGCCGATTTGAGTAACGGGTTGGTTGATCAAATCGCCGCCCAAGGCACAGTCCGCGGGATTAAAGAAATTCCCGAGGCGGTTAAAAAATTACTTGTCACTGCTCATGAACTCGAACCCGAAGAGCACATCAAGATGCAGGCGGCGTTTCAAAAATATACCGACAACGCAGTCAGCAAAACCATCAATATGCGGTCTGACTTCCGGGTCGATGACGTGGCCAAAGCCCTGATTCTGGCTTG
>PCSQ01000022.1:0-1027 GCA_002772455.1 Candidatus Beckwithbacteria bacterium CG23_combo_of_CG06-09_8_20_14_all_47_9
GGGCGGATTACTGTTGTTTTTTTAGAAACTCACATAGAGTGGGTGGACTTTGATCGGGAGATTGGCACCAATCACTTCGGCGCGGGCGATGCCGACTGCTTGGCCGTCTTTTTTAGTAATGGTGGCCAGAGTTATCCACTCGCCGGTGGAGGTAATATTTAAATTCAGTTCGTAAACTCTGCCCAGAGGCAGAGTTTTTATTTGCGGCTTGAGGTCGGGGACAATCTCAATGCTTTTATCCTCCCCTTGAAAAATCAACAGCCAAACAAGTAAGCCATTGGCAGCATTAATATTTTTGGCTAAAAGCCGGGCTTGTTTTTCGTTGACTTTTTCCAGTTTCAGTTCGGCAGCCGTATTAGCGTCGGTCACCCAAAAAGTTCCCGGCCAAGTGGCGGTTTGCCCCAAAATATTGACACTGATCCGGCCGGATCTGGCCTCGGCCGGCAGCTTAAATTCGATGTAATCGCTGGTCCAGCTGACCAGATTGTCTTGGGGGATAGTCTGACCGCTTAAACTCAAAGACGTCCGTTCACTAAAGCCGCCCAAATTAGCTCCATGGATCAAAACCGCGTCGCCGGTTTTGCCGAAAAAATGATCGACCAGGTAAATTTCCGGCGCTCCTTTAGGGGCGACGAATTCAGTGGAAATCGGCTGGGGTTTGGTAATCAAAGCCGCTTCCGACCGGGTCCGGGTGGGCGAGTTGGCCGCGGTCAAGGCCAAGGGGACGATGGCCACCGCCAAAGCTAAACCGGACCAACCCAGCAGTTTTTTCCAGGATAAGTGGTAAAACCAGAGCATTAAGCGGCGTGAACTCATATGGTCCTCCGGCTAATAGTGATATTGCGGTCATCGGCGTTAAAGACGACGTTGAATTGGTCGAAAAAGCCGATCCGGCCCAAAATATTGGATGCTTGGGGGTTTTCGGAAAAAACCACCGGCAGGACAATTTCGTCGGGGCCGATTTTAACCACAAATTCGCCCCGGTAGGCAAAGGTTTTTTGCTCGGCAAAACCTTCAATGGTAATCC
>PCSQ01000022.1:1073-1377 GCA_002772455.1 Candidatus Beckwithbacteria bacterium CG23_combo_of_CG06-09_8_20_14_all_47_9
GGGCAGGGCGGAAACCACTGCCCCCGAGTCGATCAAAAACTCCATGTCCTGATAGCCGCCGATGGTTTTCACTGCCAGCTTGACTTGGGGATTAATGGCGTTGCCGAAGTGTTTATATAAAGTTTGCTGGTACGGGATCACTAAAATTTCATCGTTAGTCGCTTGGCCCATTAACCGGGAAAAGCTGGATATGCCCACTTGGTTAATCCGGGCTTGCTTTCTTTGGTATAAAAAAAACAGGCCGGCGACCAGAATCACTAAAACGACGACGCCGATCTTTAAGCCGGCTACTATCTGCCAGCGG
>PCSQ01000080.1:0-7460 GCA_002772455.1 Candidatus Beckwithbacteria bacterium CG23_combo_of_CG06-09_8_20_14_all_47_9
ATTAATTGTCGGCATAAAAATTTATTCCAAAGCCGCCCGTTCCCGGTCGGTAGGAATTAACCGGCCAATTATAACATTTTCCTTTAAGCCCAAAAGTTTGTCGATCCGGCCTTCGGCGGCGGCCTCGGTCAAAACCGACGAGGTATGCTGGAACGAGGCGGCTGACAGCCACGATTCGGTGTACAGAGCCGAACGGGTAATCCCCAGCATGACTTGCCGGGCAGTGGCCGGCTGGCCCTTGGCGGCTTTAACCCGGGCGTTTTCGGCGGCAAATCGGGGCAACTCAACAAATTCGCCGATTAATAAATTGGTGTCGCCAACCGAGTCGATCTGGACTTTGTCGGACATCTTGCGAACAATCACCTCCATGTGTTTGTCATGGATCGGAATTCCCTGGGATTCGTAAACCGCCTGGATTTCTTCAATCAAGTATTCCTGGGAAGATAACAAGCCGGTAGTGGCTAATAATTCTTTAACGTTCAGGGCCCCGGTAGCCAACCGCTCGCCGACCGCCACCAAGTCATTATTTTTGACTTTTAAGGTCGCGGTTAACGGCACCAAATAGGTACGCATTTGGCCCTTGGCACCAATCGGAGTAATCGTTAACTGATAACCCTGCGGTGTTTCTTTAAGTTTGATCTTGCCGGAAATTTCCGCCAGCGGCGCGGCTAATTTTGGCGTCCGGGCTTCAAACAATTCCTCGACCCTCGGCAAACCCTGGGTCACATCGGAAACAACAATGCCGCCGAAGTGCTTGACCCGCATGGTTAATTGGGTCCCCGGCTCGCCGATTGATTGGGCGGCGATCACCCCGACCGGAGCGCCGATGGTCACCGGCTTTTTGGTGGAGAAATCCCACCCGTAGCACTGACTGCATAAACCGTAACGGGCCTGACAGGTCAAAGGCGACCGGACGGTCACCGATTCGACCTTGGCCGCGATAATCGCCTCGGCCGCTTCTTCATCAATTAATACACCCTTGGCAAAGAGGGTTTTTTTGGTGCGCGGATTAATAATCGGTTCGGCTAAAAATCTGCCGGTAATCCGGATGGCAAAGGCTTTACCCCGAGTACCCGTATTGACAAATTTCAAACCGTTTTTGGTGCCGCAATCCTCAAGTCGGATAATCATGTCATGAGCGACATCGACTAAACGCCGGGTAAGATAACCGGCGTCGGCGGTTTTGATGGCCGAGTCGGTCAAGCCCTTGCGGGAACCGCGGGACGAGGTGACGTATTCGAAAATCGACAAACCTTCCCTAAAGTTAGATTTGGTCGGCAGTTCGACAATCTTACCTAAGGGGTCAACGACCAGTCCGCGCATCGCCGCCAACTGTTTAACCTGATCTTTGGATGCCCGGGTGCCGCCGGAATCAATAATAGTTCGAACGGCATTGTTGACTTCAAAATTATCCCAGGTAGCCGTGGCAATATCGTCGGTCGTATCCATCCACAACTCATTGCTCAAACGGCGTTTTTCTTCCCGGGTGATCAAACCGTTTTTATAGTTTTCTTCAATTAAAGCCGCTTTTTTATTGGCTTCGTTGATCAATTTATCTTTGTTGCCGATAATCTTGCAGTCGTTAACCGAAACGGAAATACCGGAATTGGTCGCCACCAGAAAACCTAAGGTTTTTAACTCATCAATCAACTGCACCGTTTCCTCTTGGGAACACTGCTTTAGAGATTTTTTCATCAACGATTTGATGCCGCCGGCATTAACGCTGTCATTAATAAACCGAAGCGCTTTGGGTAAAGCCTGGTTGAATAAAAGCCGGCCAACGGTCGTGGTCACAATTTCATCTAAACGGACCCGGATCGGCTGGCGCAGTTCAATCGCTTTAGTTTGCCAGGCAAAAATGGCTTCCTCCTGGTTGGTAAAAATCGTCGCGGCCTCTTTCAAGAGAGAGTCGATTGAGGTCAGATAGTAAATCCCTAAAGCCATTTCTTTGTTGGGAATCGTAATCGGCGAGCCGTCAGCCGGTTTTAAAAGATTGGAATTAGGCATCATGTATTCGATGGCTTCCTTCATTGATTCTTGGGAAAGCGGCACGTGAACGGCCATTTGATCGCCGTCAAAATCAGCATTGTAGCCGGCACAAACACAGGGATGGATTTTAATCGCGCTGCCTTCCACTAAAACCGGGTAAAAAGCCTGAATACCCAATTTGTGCAGTGTCGGCGCCCGGTTAAGCAACACCGGATGGTCTTTGATGACGTCTTCCAAAATGTCAAAAACTTCGGCCGGGCGGCATTCCAGCACGTGCTTGGCCGATTTAACGTTGGGGGCAAAACCGCGGTTGATCAGTTCGCGCAAAACATAAGGCTTGAAAATTTCCAGAGCCATAATTTTGGGCAAACCGCACTGATTAAGCTTAAGATTGGGCCCGACGACAATCACCGACCGACCGGAATAATCGACCCTTTTACCCAAAAGGTTTTGGCGGAAACGGCCCTGTTTACCCCGGAGCATATCGGCCAGCGAACGCAGTTCTTTGACGCCGCGGCGCTTAACCGCCCGGGCCTGGGAAGTATCGATTAAAGTATCGACCGCTTCCTGCAGCATCCGTTTTTCGTTTCTTAAAATTATTTCCGGGGCGCCCAGGTTCATCAGGTGTTTCAAACGATTATTGCGGTTGATCACCCGGCGATAAAGATCGTTAATGTCCGACGAAGCAAAGTGCCCGCCGGAAAGCTGAACCATCGGCCGCAAATCCGGCGGTAAAACCGGCAAGGTCGTCACCACCATCCAGGAAGGATCAATGCTGACCCGGGAAAAGGCATCAATAATGCGCAGGACTTTTATGGCTTTGATTTGACGCTGGCCGGAATATTTTTGAATTTCTTCGCGGAACCTGACGGCCAATTTGGTTAAATCCAGCTGTTTGATCACTTCCAGAATCGCTTCGGCGCCCATGCCGACTTTAAGCCAATCAACCGCATCGTATTCCATCAGTTTCAGGTATTCTTCTTCCGACAAAACCGTCTGCATCCGGGTCCGCTTAACCAAATCTTTAACGGCATTAAAAACTTCTTTAGCGGTGTCTTTTTCCGTTGACAGGATTTCCCGCAATCCGGCAATTTCTTTTTTGGTTTTTAAATCAATCTCGCTCAAAGCCAAGTCTAATTGTTCTTTAGCTTTAATTTTCTTTTTACTTTCAGCGCTGGTGACTTTTCCTTTAGCTTGAGCCTCAGTAATAGCCGTTTTGGCTTGAAGCTCCAACTCTTTAATCTTAGCGTCAAATTGATCGTCTAATTTCTTAAAGACATCTTTTTTAGCCTCTTTGTCAACGCTAACTACCAGATATTTGGCAAAATAAATGATACCGGAAAGATTACGGGGAGAAATTTCCAAAAGCAAGGATAAATGAGAGGGCGAACCTTTGAAAAACCAGATGTGGGCCACCGGGCAAGCCAGATTGATATGGCCCATGCGTTCGCGGCGAACCCGGCTTTGCGTAACTTCAACCCCGCACTTATCACAGATAATCCCGCGGTAACGGATCCGTTTATACTTGCCGCAATAACATTCCCAGTCTTTAGTCGGGCCAAAAATCCGTTCGCAAAACAGACCGTCTTTTTCCGGTTTTAAGGTCCGGTAATTAATTGTTTCGGGCTTTAAGACTTCGCCGTGAGACCAGGATTTAATGACTTCCGGCGAAGCCAGTTTAATTTGCAGGCTGGTAAAATCAGTCAATTTATTCATCTTGTTTCTCCAGAATTGCTTCTTTTTTATCTTCCTTTTCTTCCTCTTCATCGTCCTTAAGGGCATCGGCTTCAACCACACCCATGGGGATTATGTTCAGACATAAACTGTTCAATTCTTTCACTAAAACCCTAAATGATTCCGGTACCGTGGCTTCGGGAATATCTAAACTTTTAACAATCGCCTCAAAGGCTTTGGCGCGGCCGACGACGTCATCGGATTTAATGGTCAACATTTCCTGAAGCGTGTGGGCTGCCCGATGAGCTTCCAGAGCCCAAACTTCCATTTCCCCAAGACGCTGTCCGCCCATTTGGGCTTTACCACCCAAAGGCTGTTGAGTGACAAGCGAATACGGGCCGGTGGAGCGGGCGTGAGTTTTATCCTCGACCATGTGGATTAATTTAAGAATATAAGCCACTCCAACTGCAGTTTTCTCGGCAAAAGACTCGCCGGTGCGTCCATCAAAAAGTTGAATCTTACCGGTATTGGGCAATTTTGCTTTTTCTAATTCTTTTGCAATCAACGACTCATCAATCGGCTCGAAAACAGGCAGGGCAATTTTATAACCCAATTGCTTGGCCGCCCAACCTAATTGAGCCTCAAGTAACTGGCCCAAATTCATTCTCGCCAAAACCGAAAGCGGGGAAATAATAATATCTACTGGAGTGCCGTCGGCAAAATAGGGCATATCCTCGACCGGAACAATTTTACTGATCACGCCTTTGTTACCATGACGGCCAGCTAATTTATCGCCGACGACAATTTTTCTCATTTGAGCCACCTTAACGACAACTTTTTTAATTACTCCCGGATCAAGCTCATCCCCCTTATTCCGATCAAAGCTTTTAACCTCAATAACTGTTCCGCCTTCACCATGGGGAACGCGCAAGGAAGTATCGCGCACCTCTCTAGCCTTTTCTCCAAAAATTGCCCTCAGTAACCTCTCTTCTGCTGTTAATTCAGTCTCTCCTTTGGGAGCAATTTTACCCACCAAAATATCATTCGGCTCGACTTGGCTACCAATGACAACAATTCCATCTTCACCAAGATTAGCTAATTCTGTCTCGCCCACATTGGGAATATCCCGGGTTAATTCTTCCGGGCCTAATTTAGTATCCATGATTTTAGCTTCATATTCGTTAATCACCACCGAGGTTAAAACATCTTCTGTTACCAGTCTTGAAGAAATAATAATCGCATCTTCATAACCCAAACCTTCATAACTCATATAAGCAATGGTTAAATTCTGCCCTAATGCCAATTCTCCAAAGTCACAACCAGGACCATCAACAATAATTTGCCCTGGCTTAACGGTATCGCCAATACTGACTAAAGGACGTTGGGAATAACAGGTTGATTGGGTAGTCCGATAAAACTTGGTTATGTTATAAGTGATTTCTTTATTCTTGCCGCTACCGGTGGTGACAATTTTCTGGGCATCAACATAAATCACCTTTCCTGGGACAATGGCTTTAACTATCCTATTTAAAGCCTGGGGCACAATCTCCTCCATCCCTGTTCCAATAATTGGCGCCTCCGGCCTGACTAAAGGCACCGCCTGACATTGCATGTGTGTACCCATTAATGCCCGATTAGCTTCATCATGAGCAATGAAGGGAATTAATGAAGCCGAAGTCCCAACCACCTGACGAGGTAAAACATCAATATATTCTATTTGGTCGGCAGATACTTCAATAAATTCAGATTGGAATCTTGCTGGCACCCAATCGTCAAGCAAATAACCATTCTTGTCAATTTTGATTGCCGCATGAGTAATATAGTGCTCTGTTTCCTCGTCGGCGGCCAAATAGACCAATTCTTCAGCAACCTTAACCCTAGTTTTATCCCCCTGTGTTTCTTTAACCACTTTTCTGTAAGGAGTTTCCAGAAAACCATAAGGATTTACTCGAGCATATAAGGCTAAATAAGTTACCAAGCCGATATTTGGTCCTTCAGGAGACCTTACCGGGCATATTCTCCCATATTGGCTGGCATTAATATCTCTCATTGAGAATGACGCTCGCTCTCTGGTTACTCCGCCGGCTCCCATGACTGATAAGCGTCTTAAGTTGTCTAATTCTGATAAAGGATTGGTTTGATCTAAAATAGTAGACAATCTATTTCTTCTAAAAAAGTCGGCAATGGCCGCGATTACCGGTCGAGGATTCACTAAAGAGGATGGCGTAGTCTCGCTTTCAACTTTAGTCAAACTCATTTTTTCTCTAATTGATCGTTCCAGCCTTAACAACCCTAGACGAAAAGCGGTAGTCGCTACCAACTCCCCAACCCGCCGGACTCGACGATTAGCTAGCGAGTCAATATCATCGACCCGGCCGATTCCATTTTGTAATTTAATTAACAATTTAATTGTGGCCACAATGTCCGTACCAGTTAATACTTGAGTACCAGGGTCAATTTTCAAACCCAGGCGCCGGTTAAGTTTATACCGGCCCACGTCGCCTAAATCATAACGTTTTGCGTCAAAAAACATTTTATGCAGCAAGTCCTTGGCATTATCCAAAATCGCCGGTTCCCCAGGCCGCATTTTTTGATAAATCTCAATTAAGGCTTCTTCATGGGTTTTGGTCGGGTCTTTGTCAATTGTGGATAAAATGTATGGATGTTTTTGATCAATATCAACGTCGCTAAATATTTTTAACAATTCTTCGTCAGTATATGGTTCAATCGCTCGAAGCAGGGTCGTGGCCGCCAATTTCCGGTGGCGGTCAATTTTAACGGAAATTGTATTGTAGCGGGAAATGTTAATTTCTAACCAGGATCCGCGCAAAGGCCTTAATTCAGCCTGATAAAGATTTCTGCCCGTCGCCATATCAATAACTCCGGATAAAAATACGCCGGGGGAACGAACCAACTGATTCACTACTGCCCGTTCAATTCCGCTAATAATAAATGTCCCCGTGGTCGTCATTTGAGGAAGGTCACCCATAAACACTTCCTGCTCGGTTTTATCCCCAGTCTGTAAATTCGTCAATTTTGCCTTAACCCTTAAAGGAATGTCATAAGTCAAACCCTTCTCTAACGCTTCCTGGGTCGTGTGTTGCGGTTTATCCAAACTATGGCTCAAAAACTCCAATTGCCAATTTTTACCGGTGAAGTCGGTAATCGGGGAAATACTTTCCAAAGCCTCCTTAATCCCTTTTTCTAAAAACCATTCATAGGACTCTTTTTGGACTTTAATTAAATCCAGTTCGGGGAGATTTTTTGGTTGTGGTTTCCAGTAAATTCGAGACATAAAAAACGGGCTGCTGACCCGTTTAAATTGTAGTTAAATAATAATTGTCAAGAATTAAAAAGTTCACAGGTGTCCAGAAAAAAATAACAACAAAGACTAGCCTAAGCAAGGCTGATTTAAACTATACTAACAAATTTAATCTAATTGTCAAGGGGTAAATATTTAGCAATATTCGCCTGGTGTCCGGCCAATGTCGTCGCGTAGTGGTTATACCCACCGTCATCAGAAACATAATACAAATATTCTGTCTCGGCCGGGCCCGCCGCGGCCCGCAAAGACGCCAACCCCGGATTGGCAATCGGCGCCGGCGGCAAACCCGGATTTAAATAAGTATTGTAGGGCGAATCCAGTTGTAAATTTTCCCGGATTAAATCTTGCGGCCACCACTTGCCCGGCTTACCCAAGGCATACTGCACCGTCGCGTCGATTTGCAGGGCCATGCCGATTTTTAAACGGTTATGGATCACGCTGCTGACCAATTTCCGGTCGTCATTATGCTTAG
>PCSQ01000080.1:7522-19298 GCA_002772455.1 Candidatus Beckwithbacteria bacterium CG23_combo_of_CG06-09_8_20_14_all_47_9
ACAAAAGTTTTAGTCAAAAGAGTCACCACGTCCTCGGCCGCCGCGGTATTAGGGATTAAATAAGTGTCCGGAAAGAGTTGCCCCTCGTACGGTTTGGCCGCCAGAATAAATTCGTCCTGATTAATTGCCGATTTCCCTGCCAGCCGCTCGGCATACTCTTCTGCCCGCAAACCTTCAGGAAAAGTAATCCAAAAATCCAAACTGCCGTGGGTCAGATTATCCGCAATCACCTCTAAGCTCATCGCCCGGTTCAAACGAAAATCGCCCGCCTGCAATTTACCGCTATAGCCCTTTTGCTCCGCCAGAACCCGAAACGCCAACGCCGACTTAATCAACTTTTCCCGGAACAATCTCTCGGCAATAATACTCGTCGGCTGGCCTTGAGGAACGACAAATACCTGCTCGGTTTGATTTTTAGGGTCCACCGGCAAATTAACCCACCGCCAATAACCATAAATCAATGCGGGTAGCGTCAAAACCGGTAACAGCCACTTAAACTTCTTCAAATAAGGCCCGGCGATATTTATTGGTTTTGGTTTCATGGATAAAAATCCGGCCGCATTTGCAGGCAATTTTTTCCCGGCCGTTGGACAACGGGCTCACCCGGCCTTTGGTTAAAGGCATACCGCAACCGACACACTGGCCGCGGGACAACAGCCACGCCTGTACCGGGGCAATCACGTTTTTAAACATAGCTTATTCCCTCCTCACTGTCATCATATCAAGAAATTCCTGCAGAATCAAAGCGGCGGCCGCCCGATGGTCCAAACGGCGCTTTTTTTGCGGCGCGGCGGCGGCTATCAGCTTACTTTTAGCTTCCTGACTGGATAAAGTTTCGTCCTGATAAAATATTTCTTTACCGGTTAATTGTCCCAGGTCCCCGCCAAACTTTCTCACTGCCTCGGCCAACTTTCCTTCCGGCAAACCGATAACGATTTTGTCAATTGACTGCTCGTCACAAACCCGCTTTAAATAATTAAACAGTTTCCCTGACTCAAAATACTTTTTCTCTCCCAGCGGTTCTGCCAATGGCCCGTCGGCCAGCGCCAACCCCACATGCCTCAACCCAAAATCAATCCCTAAATAGCGCATTTATATTTCCACCAACCGGGCTTTAACAATTCCCCGGCGCCAGTAAGTTCCCGGCGGAACACAAGTAACCAAAGTCAGGTCTTTGCGGTTATAGTGCTGTTCCAAAATATCGATCTCGTCAGGCAAAACCTCGTAATAATCATAAATCGCGTATTTATAAGTGATGCCGTCAAAATTGACTAAAATCTCGTCGCCGGCTTTCAAATTGGGCAAAAGAGAAAAAATTGCCCGGTAAGAATTGGGGCTGTAAAATTGGGGCAAAATCGAGTGGCCGAAAATCACCGGACTGCCGGCCTCGCCCGGATTGGCGGTGCCGCCGTAGTGGATCAAACTTTTATCCAAATCATCGCCGCCGATAGTCACCAACGCCTCTTTAATTCTTAACTTGGGGATAGAAACGGTATAGTGGGTAATCGTCGACGGTGACAAAATTGACTGTGGCCGGGAAAAATTAAACCAGGTATTTAGCTGCGAATAATCCATCGCCATATTTTCCGCCGGCCCCTGGGCTAAAACCTGCGGTTCAATCGGCCGCTCGCCGACGCTCGGATTCAATAACCCCTTACCCTCGGCCAGCACCGATTCAGACACCGGCGACAAAATCCGCGCCCGCTGCACCTGCCGGCCGGTTTTCAGCTCGTAAGCCGCGATCGGATATCCCACGGAAATCAACAAGCTGGCACCGACGGTAATCATAATCGTCGGCAGCAGCGCCTTTAGCCGCAGCCAACCAATTTGTAACTGCTGTTGCCTGATTAATATTTGCGGATCAACCGGGGGCGCTTTTAAATATATTTGGGTCATGGGGCAGGTTTAATCTCCAGATTAATATTTTTCGTTAATCGCGGCAGGGTTTTTAAAACTTTAGGCAGTTTCGGGGATATGACAATATCCGCCGAAACAAACTGCGGCAAAGAATTTAAATACTCCTCCACTTTTTCCGGATAGCGGCCGCGGAGATTCTTTTTAATTTCCGCCAGGTCCAAACGCGGCAGCAGCTTGGCTTCATAACTGATCGGCAAAATCATCTCTTTAACTTCTCCCGGTTCCACGCCGGAAAATTCGCTGATCAAAAAATTCTCGGGGATTTTGGTTTTTACCGCCTCTTTGAGCAACAAATCCAGTTCGGTTTGACGATAAACAATGCCTTCATAATCCAACCGGCCGGTTAGGCTCAACTCGTCCGCCGCCTCGCCCTCGGCTGTGCTGAAATTTTTATCAACCAGGCTTAATTTATCCTTCGTTTCAATTACTTTCTGGTCAGCTCCCAAAGACTGGCCAAGTTCGGCTTTCGCTTGATCGATCAAATCCGCTGTCAAAGCCGCCGCCAAATTATCCAAATCCTCTTGGCTCACCGCTTTTACTTCCCGCGCCGTCCCGCCGGCCAGACCGCTGGTTTTAGCATAATAATCGTCTTCGGAAAATTGCTTAAAACTTAACCGTGTCTCTGCCGCCAAATTACTATCCGGACCGATATTGCCCGCGGTAATTTTAGCGTCGGCCTTACCCGGAGTAATCGTAATTACCCCCTCGCTATCTTCCGTTGCCGAACGCGAAGCTACCGTCGTCTCCTCATCTAAACTAAAAGCCAAATTATCGCCGCCAAGCAAGACCGTGCCGGCGGCAAAAGTTTTACTGTCGGCCGTCTTGTTATAAATCGTCACCCCGCCCTGGGCCGGATCGCCGATAATTTTCGTTCCGGTCGCCGGGGCGGACTGACTGCCGCTGACGGCTTTAGTAACCAACTGCACCGGCAAAACCGAACCGCCGGCAACCACACTGGTAGCGTCCGGGTCAAGCGTAATCTCCAGCTCCTGATTGATGACCTGGGCTTCCAGGTAAAAAACTACTCTAGCTTTCGGCACATACCAATAGGCCAGCCCTAAAATAATCAGCAGGGCAACCAAGCCGCCGCCGAGTAAAACCGGCCAGCGCGCGCCAAAATTCGGCAGAGGAATTTTAATTTTTTTCAGACTGGCTGCAAACGGTTGCCAGTTAAATTTTAATTTAGGTTTAGGTTCTGGTTTTTCTTCCGGCACCGCCGGGGTTATTTCTTCTTCCGCCGCGTCTTTGCCGCTGACAAATCCCAGCGCTGCCGCGGTGGCTTCGGTTTTAGCCGCCGGCGTTTTAATCTCCATTCCCAAAGACTGGGCCGCCTCACTGCCACCCGCCAAAGCCACCGCCCTAATCGTAATCGCACTATCCAGCGACTCAACTTTAGGGAAATGAATAAACGGCAGTTTTTCTTCCCAATCAAAAGACAAAAGCTGCTGCTTATCTTCTTCAAAATCGCCGCCGCCGTTATACAAAACAATCCGCGCCGGCAATGTGTCAATTTTGTCAAACCGGCTCAACCCCTCTTCGGCGTCGGCACCCAGATCGCCGCTCCGGCCCACCAATTGACTGCCGACAATTTTCCCCTGCTTCACCAAAATTAAGTTAATCTCACTGGAAGACAATTGGATTAAAATCGCACTAATCGGCGTCCCTTCATCGATTTTTAGGTACGCAATAATCGCCGTGTCCGTCACCACAAACCCTATTGGTTTTAATTCCAGCTCGTCGCACAAATATTTCATCAACGGCTTTTTTTCACTGCTAACCGCGTCTTTCTCCACCCAGCCATCCGGCAGGCCGAAAATTACGCCGCTGGGTTCCGGTTTAATTCCGGCAGACGCCGCCGTCAAAGTCTGGTCGGCCGCTTTTAACAATTCTTCCTGGTTTTTCCCGTCCCAAGTCTCGCTTTGGCCTAACTTAACGATCTCGGTTTTACCGTCTCTAACTGTCCAAACCGCCGCCTGGACTTTTTCCTCACTCAAATTCAGAGCAAAAAATTGCTCAAGTTTCGGCTCCTGGCTGATAAATTTCTTTAAGAACAGCATAAATTCGGCGCTTGCCGGCACCGATCGACTCCTGCTTAACCAGCTTAACACCCCCGATTGCCGCTGTCGAGCCAACATGCGGCCCGCCGCACAATTCTTTGGAAAAATCACCAATCGTATAAACCGAAACTTTATTCGGATAGTTTTCCCGGAAAAAGGCCATCGCCCCGCTCTTGAGAGCCGTATCTTTGGCTTCGATCGTTTTAACTACCGGCAAGTTCGCTGTGATTTTGGCGTTCATTAGCTCTTCCACCCGCTGCATTTCCGCCTCACTCAAAGCTTGCGGGTGGGCAAAATCAAACCGCAGTCGATCGGCCGTAATATTGCTGCCTTCTTGCCGGACATGTATCCCCAGCACTTGACGCAAAGCCGCTTGCAATAAATGCGTCGCCGTGTGATATTTAGTGGTAATTTCCGACTGATCGGCCAAACCGCCCTTAAACATGCCCGCCGACGCGGTCCGCGATTTTTGGCTGTGCTGTTCCAGTAAAGCTTCAAATTTGGCTCTATTTAATTTAACTTGAGTTACCGCCGCAATTACCTCAAAGGGTAAACCGTAAGATTGAAAAATATCAAAGGCCAACGCTTCGTCGATGGTTTTCGCCCGGCTTAAAACCTTTTTGCCGATCGCCAAACTAGTAGAGAATTTTTTAATTTCGTCATTCAAAACCGCGGCGGCTTCGGTTTGGGGCTGAAAATATTTAATAAAGTCGGTTAAATTTTTCGGATCATTAAACTTAATCGCCGCCCGGCGGATTAAGCGGCGCAAAATATAACCTTGTTTTTTATTGCCCGGGGAAATCCCCTCATTAATCATGGCCACGCTCGCCCGCAAATGATCGGCAATTAACCGGTTATCGCTCAAATTTTCGGTTGGGTCAGCCTTTATTAACTCCACAAAAATATCGGTCTGAAAAATATCCGGCTGGTTTTGCGAGGCGGCCGTCAGCCGTTCCAAACCGCCGCCGAAATCCACGTTTTGCTTTGGCAAAGGCTTAAAACTAGCGTCAGCCTGTTTTTCGTATTCCATGAAGACTGAATTACCGATCTCCAGCCACCGACCGCAGTCGCAGTTCGGGTGGCAGGTTTTACCAAATTTCGGATCGTGTTTTACTTGGGTAAACTCAAAAAACACTTCGCTGTCCGGCCCGCCGATTTCCCCCGCCGGCATTTTTTCCGGCTCCCCAGACCGGCTCCACCAGTTTTTCTGGGCCGGGTAGTACCAAATTTGCTCTTTAGTTAAACCTAATGCCTGCCAGATTTTGGCGCTGGTTTCGTCTTTTTTAACGTCTTGATTGCCCTCAAATACCGTCACTGCCAACCGATCTTTTGGTAATTTCAATTCTTCGGTCAGCCACTGCCAAAACCAGGCCAGTTGTTCTGTCTTAAAATAATCGCCCAGACTCCAATTGCCCAGCATGGTAAAAAAAGTCGTGTGGCGGTTGTCGCCGACCTCGTCAATGTCCTCCGCCCGAAAACAGGGTTGAGCATCAACCAGTCTTTTCCCCATCGGATGAATTTCACCCTTTAAGTACGGCACCAACTGCTGCATGCCCGAGCTGGTAAACAGTGTCGTCGGGTCGTCCGGCGGCACCAGCGGCGCCGGGGGGATGACCGCATGCCCCTGCTTCTTAAAAAAACTTAAATAGCTTTCAGCAATCTCTCTCGAATCCATGAAGTTATTATATCAGTCTAATTTACTTCCCCAGCGGCTGGCCGGAATGGTGGAAAGTATGTTTTTTTACTTTGGCCCGCCGAAGCCTTGGCGCAGGCGGCGGCTTGACGGCCTGACTTTTTACCTGCAACTTCGCCCACTCGTCCCGGATCTGGCTAAAATACTTATCCCACCAATCGCGCAAGCGCTCACCTTTTTTAGTTTTATACAGAAACCAAGTCCCAACGGCCACAGCTGTGCCTAAAGCTAAACCGATTAAATACTCCCCTGGTTTTTCTTCTTGTTCGTCACTCACTTTTTTGAGAATGTTTTTTGTCAAGCAATTTACCGGCCAGCTCCACCAGCTTAGCCCCTTTTTTCAGGCCGCCGACAAATTCGGCCGCGTGCTCGACCGGATCGGCAATCGCCTTGGTGATCCGCTTCATGTCGTCGAGCATCGAGTTAGTTTTTTCCATGGTTTTTTTAAACTGGTCCAAAATCCGAAAAGTATAAATCGAAAAAATGGTCAGCAAGACAGATAGTAAAGTAACGACGACAACTAAAAGAATTTGCGATAAAGTCAGCATAAAATTATTCTTTCAACTCCTTTTTTAATAAAAAAACCGCCAGAATACTAAGTAGTAAAAAAACAGTTATCCAAAATAAAGGCATCTCAATTATTTTTTCTGACATAAAAATATATCGCATATAATATAACAACACTCATAAAACCAGCGTAAGCATAACCGGTCATTATTTGATCAAAACTCATATTCTTATCCTTCTGCTTAAGTATAGACCATATAATAAAAATGCGAAACCAAAGACTAATCCAGAAATTATCACCAAGAATGTTTGTTGAGTTATTTTAATGTTTCCCAAAATAACGCTAATTACACCACCGGCAAACCAAGCCACTGCCATATTGGCGGAAAATTCTGCCAATAATCGTCTTTGTCCAACCCCCAATTTTCGTTTTCGACTCATTGAATAATTGTAACCGTAATTTTTACTTCACTGCTTTTTTGACGGCGGGAAACAGACCGCAAAGTCAGTTCGGCCGCTCCCGGCCCGGCCGAAAATTGAGTTTCAAAACTGCCGTCAGGTTCCAAGTTAATAGTTTTATCGTTCAAGCTCAAACTGGCATCACGGTCGGTTTTCCCTTTAATCTCGACCGGGCTGATCGCCGTCTGGCCATTAACCGGCGTCGTCACCGTCAAACGCGGCGACTGGTATACCCGCCACAGCGACCAGCCGACCAAACCGGCCAGCAAAATTATTCCGGCCAAAAATAAAGTTTGGGGTTTTTCCAGCCACCGGGTCAACGACGTCGGCCCCAATGATTTATTCAGCACCACCGGGTTCACTCTTTTTTGCTGCCGGTCGTAATCCCGCTTAAACACCGCCACGACTTTAACCGGGTCCAAATTTAAAGCTTTGGCATAATTTTGGACCATGCCTTTTAAAAACGGATAGGCAGGCAAATCGTCAAATTGGTTTTTTTCCAAAGCCTTAAGGCTGGTTAAGGGAATCTTGGTCAACTCGCTCACTTGGGTAAAAGTCAGCTTGGCCGCCAATCGGCTCTCAAACAGTATCTCGCCTGCGCTCAACATTTATTCTCCTTCAGCTCGATGCCTGGTCGCCAAAAACGTCTCGGAATTGCTGATCAAAATATCCCGGGCTTTAGCGCCCGCGCCCGGCCCGACGACGCCGGCCCGCTCCAACTGATCAATAATCCGGGCCGCCCGAGCATAACCGATAGATAAACGCCGCTGCAGTAAGCTGGCCGAGGCTTTACTGTACTGAACCACTAGCCGCACTGTCTCGGCAAACAGCTCATCTTCCGGTTCACTCTCAACTCCGGCCACTCCCGACGGTTTAGCTTTGTATTTTTGGGTTACCTCTTCGGTGTATTCCACCTTGACCGCCGATTGTTTCAAAAAGCTGATCAACTGTTTAGTATCGCTGTCAGAAATATAGGTACCCTGGATCCGGCTGGGTTTGGCTTGGTCCGGCGGAATAAACAGCATATCACCCCGGCCCAAGAGCTTCTCCGCCCCCGGCGTATCAATAATCACCCGCGAATCCACCATCGAATTAACGTTAAAAGAAATCCGGCAGTTAATGTTAGCCTTGATCAAACCGGTTAAAACATCAACCGACGGCCGTTGCGTCGCCAGCACTAAGTGGATTCCCGTCGCCCGGGCCATTTGCGCCAAACGGGTAATCGAGTCTTCGACTTCCGCCGGATTAGCTAAAATCACGTCCGCCAATTCATCAATCACAATCAAAATATAAGGCAGGGCCTGAAACCCGGATAATTCATTATAGGCGGCAATGTTTCTGGCGCCATAGTCGGCAAATAATTTATAGCGCCGGTCCATTTCCGACAGCGCCCATTTTAAGGCAGAAACCACCTTTTCCGGCTCGACAATCACCGGCGTCAGCAAATGAGGCACGTCGTTATAAACTGTCAACTCCACCCGTTTGGGATCGACCAAAATCAGTTTCACTTCCTGGGGCGTCGTCCGGAATAAAATCGTGGAAATAATTGAGTTAATACAGACCGACTTACCCGAACCGGTGGCTCCGGCAATCAGAACATGAGGCATTTTATCAATATCAGCGATTACCTCCTGGCCGGCCACGTCCAAGCCCAAAGCAAAAGCCAGTTTACTGGTTTCGTTCTTCAATTTTTTGGATTCGAGGATTTTTTTCATCCCCACAATTTCTAAACTGCGGTTCGGCACTTCAATGCCCACCATGTCCCGGCCGGGAATCGGTGCCTCAATCCGGATCTGACCGTGAGGGGCAGACAAAGCCAAAGCCAAATCGTTCTGTAAACTGGTAATTTTAGACAACTTGGTACCGATCGCCGGCTTAAAGGCATATTGGGTCACCGCCGGGCCCTTGTTAACTTCTTTGATATCTCCCCTGATTCCAAAACTATCCAGAGTATCTTTAATTATTTGAGCATTCAGGTTAATGTCCCCCCGGTCAGCTTTGCCGCCGAAGATATCGGCCAGTAAAGAAATCGGCGGATACTGCCAAATCTTTTGTTGCCCCATGGGCTGATTGCTGATAATTTCTAATTTTGGTTTGTCCGCAACCGGTTTAGGCTTTTCCGGTTCATCGATCAAACCTTTAACCGTAAAACCGCTGCTGACCGGCGCACTGGGTAATTTTAAAGGTTTAAGCCTATGGCTTTTAAACCAGTTCCAGGTGCTCTGCAGCGCCAGTAAAATGTCTTCCAAGCTGGTTTCAAACATAACCACCAAACCCACAAAAACTCCGGCGAGTAAAACCAATATCGCTCCGCCGGAAAAAATCAATTCCACTAAACTTCCCCAGATTTGGCCGCCGATCGTTCCGGCCCGAGTCAAACTAACCGAGGATAGCCACAAAATCAAGCTGCCCACAAACACGTTCGGTTTGGTAATCCGCCATTTAAGCCGGGTCAACATTAACCCGGCCGAGACAAAAATAAACGGCAGCAGTAAAATCCCCCAGCCAAACAGACTGTTGAAAAAATTAAAAATTACCAGCAGTAATTCTCCCTGCTGGGACAGGGATAATAAAGTCAAACCGCCAGTTAAAATCAGCCCGGTAGAAATAATGGTATACAGCGTTTCTTTGGGCAAGTGCAGCTTGAACGGTTGTTTACGCCGGCCCCGGCGCGAGTGTCTGGACATAGTAGTTATTGATTTTGATTAATCCTTGGTAAATTAAGCGGCAGAATTTCGGCCAAGCTCATCCGGCCGCTCTCGTCAAACTCCACTGCCTGGCCGAAATCCGGTAAAATGCACTGCTCGGCCTTAAAACCCAGTTGCCGGGCCAGCTCCTTAAACCGGTACATGTGCCGGAAACTGCCGCCGATCGGGTAAAGGTAGTTCGGATTAATCAGCTCCATTAACAGCTGCTGTTCGCCCGCCGAAGCGTGGCCGGAAACATGCAAATCATCAGTGGTTTCCTGGTAAACCACGCTTGTCCCAAGACGCGCCAGTTTGTCAATCACATTGAAGACTGCCTGTTCGTTGCCGGGAATAATATCGGTCGAGTAAATAATTTTATCGGTCGGTTTAGCTTTTAAAATTTTATGCCGGCCGGCGGCATACCGCGTTAAGCTGGACGCTTCCTGTCCCTGACTGCCGGAAATAATCAAGCATAACTGAAAGTCCTTGAACCGCTTAATTTCTTTAGGCTTAATGACCGCTTTGGGTGGAAAATTCAGATACCCCAAAGCCCGGGCAATCTGACTGGTCCGCTCCATTGACCGGCCGATAAAACATAACTTTCGGCCAAAACCTAAAGCGACGTCTATCGCCTGCTGGATCCGGTGAATTTGCGAAGACATGGTGGTAAAAATCAGCCGGCCGCCCCAATGATTCAGTTCCCGTTTTAACGCCGGAGTCAGGGTGGTTTCCGACGGGGTCATCCCCGGCCGCTCCGAGCGTAAACAATCGATCAGGGCGCACAAAACGCCGTCTTCGGCTAATTTAACAATCTTGGCAAAATTGGGCGGCCAGTGGTCGAGCGGGGTCAAATCAAACTTAAAATCACTGCCGTGATAAATCTTACCAACCGGGGTAGTGATTAAATAATGAAAACAGTCGGGCACCGAGTGGGTCACGTGGACCGGCTCAACCGTAAACGGACCCAGCTTGACCCGGTCTGTCTCTTTAATCACCGAGACCTTGGCTTTTAAATTAAACTCTTCCAGCTTGTCCTGAGCCAGCGCCGCGGTTAAACGCGAACCGTAAATCGGGGGGAAACCCAACTCCGCCAGTAAATGAGGCAAAGCGGCATAATGATCATCGTGGCCATGGGTTAATAACACCCCGTTTAAATGCAAGCGCTTGGCTTTCAAATAAGTAATGTCCGGCAATAAAATATCGTCGGAAACTTTGTCTTCAGGAAAGCCGATGCCGCAATCAACCACAATCGCCTCGTTGCCGTACTCGTAAAGCCACATATTGCTCGTCACCGTTCCCGGCCCGCCGCCCAAAGGCACAATTCTTAATTTATCCATATATTTTCTTTCTAATAATCCGGTAAATAATTTTTAATATTGGCCGCGGTTAAATGAAACTGCTTGGACCCGCCGCCGACGATTTCCTTGGCAATCTTGCCGGCCACGCCGTCGAGCGTCCGCTCAAGTGTCCGGATACCGGCGTCAAAACCCAGCGGCCGGACGATCTTCGGCCAAATCGATTCATCGATCGTCAGGTTGTCTTGCGACAGCCCCGATTCAGCCAAAACCTTGGGCAGCATGTACTGCTTGGCAATGGCAATCTTCTCTTCATCAGTATAAGACGGCATCTGAATAATTTCCAACCGGTCGAGCACCGCCGTCGCCACATTCTTGGTGTTATTGCCGGTAGCCACAAACAAAACCTGGGACAAATCAAACGGGTAATCCAGGTAATGATCGGTAAACTGGGCGTTCTGTTCCGGGTCCAAGAGCTCAACCAGTACGCCCATGATGTCCGCCCGGGCACCTTCGGTTACCCGGTCGATTTCATCCAAAAGCATTACCGGATTGTTACTGCCGGCCCGTTTCAAGGCTTTAATAATCAAGCCCGGTTCGGCATCCGGGTGCAAGCGGGATTGACCGCGCAGGTCCAGCGCCGACCCCAAACCGCCGAAAGGAATCCGGACGTATTTGCGGCGCAAGGCTTCTGCCAAGCTGGGCCCGAAAGTAGTTTTGCCGGTACCGACCAGTCCCACCAGGCACAAAATCGGGGCTCTACCCGCTTCGGCCTTGCCCCGGGTTAAAGACATCGTCGCCAAATACTCCAAAATCCGGTCTTTTACCTGGCCCATGCCGTAATGATGCTTGTCTAAAATCTGCCGGGCGGCAGTTAAATCCAGCCGGTCCTCGGTCGCCTTATTCCAGGGCAAAGCCACAATCCAGTTTAAGTATTGGCTCACCCGGTCATACTCGTTACTATAACCTTGGCCTTCACCCATTAAAGCCAAGCGGCCGATCATCTCTTCGGCCTTAGTTTTTAATTCCGCCGGCAGTTCTGCCGCCGTCAGTTTGGCTTTCAATTTTTCCGTTTCCTGATTTAAGGCAGCATTATCCATATCTTATTCTAACACTTTTGGTACAAATCCCAGCCGGCAAACTCCGGCGAGTAGCCGATAA
>PCSQ01000004.1:0-5181 GCA_002772455.1 Candidatus Beckwithbacteria bacterium CG23_combo_of_CG06-09_8_20_14_all_47_9
ATTTGCGCTTAAAATCGGCTGGCGAGCCCTCGCAGAGGGCGAGCCAACAAAGACATTTCCTAATTGGCGGAGGAGGTGGGATTTGAACCCACGTGAGACTTTCGTCTCAGCGGTTTAGCAAACCGCCCGAATGGGCCGCTATCGGACTCCTCCTTAGTTTATTAATTATATCAAACCTGCTTCAATAATCTCGGGTTAGAACTACCAATAATTTTTAGATACTTTACCACTTCCTTTTCTGAATAAAGCCAAACCTTCTTTTCTCCCTGGTATTTTGGCGTTAACCCTATTTTTCTCAATACAGTGAAGGCAAAATCCAATAATGGTTGGCTTTTGTTGGTAAAACAAATTTTTTTGTAACAATATATTTTCCCGGCAACTTTATATTTATGAATAAAAATACCACCATCTGTATCCATTAAACCTCTCAGGCACTTTAGTGAAAATTTAAAATTCTTTTTTATCCATAAAGGCACGTCTACCTGTTGTTTTACCTTGTTACCAATTTTTAACCCTTTAGATGTTAAAAAATCAATTAGATTTCTACCAGATGTTAATAAAATTAAGACGCCATATTTTTCCCGGGTATATTTATAAGGATTATACTTAAAAAGTTTTTGAATTAATTTTTCAATATAGTCGGCATATTCTTTATCCTTTTTCATATTAAAATAAATCGAACATTGATCTTTGGTTAGGCTACCGTCGCCTAAAACCGTACCAATAAATTCTGCCAACTCTAACCCAATTCTCGGAATACTAATTCTACCTCTAACAATCACGCCAATCCCTCTATAATATTCAGGGTTTTTTCGCCGCAGTTGCTGACTAATTAAACCACCTTTTCTCCTCCCCTCTGGGGTACCCGGAGGGCCATATTTTTTTAACATCGCCTGGGCCGCTTTTCTGGCATATTTCCTCGTCCAATACTCTTCCCTTTCCTCAAGGACAAATGGAATTTTTTTTTGAAATAGTTTGGCAAATTTTTCTATTTTTTCTTTGTTCGGTAGTAATACCCCTCTTCTCCAATCTCTTATTGTTCTCCCTGATAATTTCACCAATCTGCCAATTTCATCCCAGCTTTTTCCTGAATGATTATGAATTTCTTCAAAAAAATCTCTAATTTCAGCTTTATCAATTACCAATCGGCTCATTAATTAATTTTACGTCAATTTCAATAAAACATCAATAATCCAACTATGCGACTCCTCCCTATTCCGTTATTTTACCATCAAACTCGGCTTCACGGGCAACGGCGTCAGCTTTTGTCACCCGAACAATTCCGTCTTGATGATGCGCCGGCGCGTAAAGCGTGTACATTTTCAGCCCCTCACTGGCCGACGTATTAATCACGTTATGGTTAGCTCCGGCCGGAACGATGACGGCATCACCGTCACCAACAATATATTCGTTGCCGTCGATAATAACCTTGCCTTGACCGGCCTCAAACCGGAAAAACTGGTCATTATCCGCATGGACTTCCGCCCCGATTTCCTCGCCTGGTTTAAGAGACATCAACACCAACTGGCTGTGCTTGCCGGTATACAACACTTGCCGGAAGTTCCTGTTATCTAAAGTTAATTTTTCAATATTGGCGAAAAAACCTTTCATATATGTCTCCTTTTATAATAATTGACAGCGGAGGGGGTGAGGCTCGAACTCACAAGCCCTTGCGGGCGCCAGTTTTCAAGACTGGTGGAATAACCGTTATCCGACCCCTCCAAACTTAATTGTATTCTGCAGTAAGTATTTTACTCTTTCACGACCTTTTCCGCTTTTGAGAAAAAGCTCTTCTCTGCGGGAATCAATTTTATTTATAAATGCTTCGTAATATATCAACTCCCATGGTTTCCCTTTTTTAGTAGAACGAACTCTACCTATGTTGTGATTTGTTAATCGTGTTTTTAAATCGGTCGTACAGCCTTTATATATTTTCTTTAATTTATGGCTATAAAGAATATAAACGTAATTCATAAGTTTCCGCCCAAGGCGGATCAGCCTCGGGCTGACAAGACTGGTTCCTTACCATTCGGAGCACCCCTCCATCTGATAGAATTATACATTATGCGTTTTAATCTTGTCGCCGTCGCCGGCACGTTTGACCATTTACATCTGGGGCATAAAAAATTGCTCGAAGCCGCAAAAGAGAACGGTAAAAAGGTTATCGTCGGCCTGTGCCAAAAATCAATGTTGGTTAATAAACTCTATCCCCAATCAATCGAAAGTTATGAAATTCGTCGCCAATCGGTAGCTAAATTCAAACCTGGTCAAATTATTCCCCTGTCTGAGATTTACGGTCCTGCCGCCACTTCCACCAAAATTGACGCCATTGTTTGCAGCCAGTTAAGCCGACCCAACGTTGAGAAAATCAATCAGCGACGGCATAATCCGCTGACAATCATTGAGGTCCCCTTAGTTAGATGCAGTCACGGCCAACCACTATCTTCGTCGCTTGTCCGCCAAGGCTTGGTTAACCGCCAAGGGTTTTTTTACCCGCAAATTTTTAACCGGGATTTAAAACTTCCACTGTCTTTACGGCCACTGCTCCAAAAACCGTTTACTCCGGTAATTAAAAAAATTTCCCGGCCAAAATTTGGAGTGATTGCCGTCGGCGACATTGCCGCCATATCTTTGTTAAATCAAAAAATCGTGCCTAACTTGGCCATTGTTGACCTCAAAACTAAACGCCGGCAGATTTTCCCCCATCTGCAAGCCTTAGGTTTAAAATCCGGACTAACGGCCCCCAATCCGGCCGGCATCATCACTAACTACTCAGTCAGGCAATTACTAAACTGTTTTAGTCAAAAACAATCTTCTCTGTTAATTGACGGTGAAGAAGATTTACTGGTTTTACCGGCAATTCTACTCTCGCCGCTTCAAACCACAATTTTTTATGGCCAACCTGATCAGGGTTTAGTCAAAATCACCGTTACCGAAGCGGCTAAAACCAAGGCACTTAAATTTTTACAGCAGTTTATCTAGCTAAACTTAATCCCCAAATTTCCCTAACTCCCTTTTCTTTTAAAACTTTTATCGCCTCTCTCATGGTCGAACCAGTCGTCCAAACATCGTCAATTAATAAAATTGACTTGGGTAAATGACCGGGTTTAACTTGAAAAATATCTTTAACATTGGTCAATCTTTCTTCCCGAGGCAGACGCGACTGGGGCGTAGTCAACTTCACCCGCTCTAAACGATCAATTAGCTTCAGCCTTAGCTGCCGGCTGATAATTTGACCAATCAATTCCGCTTGGTTAAAGCCGCGCCGATTTTCCCTAAACCAATGAAGCGGGAGGGGTTGAACTACCGGCTTTAAAGCTAAAAATTCCCGGAATAAGTCAGTATTGGGCTGGGTTAATTTGTGCCGTAAACCCGACTCAATTAATTGTTTTAATTCCCCCTCAATGTCTTTTAAAAACCTGAATTTTAATTGCTTAATTGCCTCCCGGATTAAACCACGGTAGCAAAACAAACTTAAATGATTATTGAAACACTCATCACTAATTTCGCCAGTTTTTAAGCACTGGTCGCAAAAATACTGCCCCACCCGGCCGCAGCCTAAACATTTTTTCTGATAGATTAAATCCCAAAAAGACATAGCCTTATGATATAATATAGGTCACGGGGATGAAATGATTCGACACCCGCATGCTCTTTGACACCTACAAGCAGACTTTGGTTAACCGTCTTTAAAAATTGACCAAAACTTAGCTGTCAACACTTTTGTCAGCACAGTAAAAGACATTGCGGCTAATTTCGCGGGCTATGTTCGTGAAACAGTTGCTTTGGCTTTTACTCCCAGCGTTCCGGCTTTAGTCGAAGCGTAAGGCATTCTGACCCATTTTGTTTGCGGAATCGGGCCAGGGTGTAAACAAACACAGACTGTAAACCCGAAGCTGACTCGTTCGGGTCCAAATTAAGAGTCAAACTTTTTGCCTCGGCGCAAGCCGGGACTAAGCTTGTAAACGGTGCATTTAGCCTCGGATGGACGAGGGCTCATTACCCTCCATCTCCACCATTTATATTTTTTGGCGCAACAGGCGCTGTTTTTCCCGATCGCTCTCCCTTTTTTTGATGGCGGCGCGCTTATCCCACTGTTTTTTGCCGCGGCCTATGGCCAGCTCCACTTTAATCTTGCCCTTTTCCAAATACATCGCCAGTGGTACCAAAGTTAAATTACGGCCTTCCATTTTCTTTTGCAAACTCAAAATTTCTTTTCTTTTGAGTAATAACTTGCGGCTGCGCGTCGGCTCATAGCGGCTATTATCCGCAAATTGATACGGATGAATATGACAATTTAACAGCCAGGCCTCGCCGTTTTCGTCGACCCGGGCAAAACTGTCGTTTAAACTCACTTTACCCTCTTTAGCGCTTTTAACCTCGGCGCCGGTTAACACAATCCCCGCCTCAATGCTTTCAGTCAGCTCATAATTAAACCGGGCTTTTTTATTAAAAATCTTCATTTCAGGTCAAGGCTAAACACTTTTTCTCCGGTCAAGAAAAAAATCTTCTTCAGGGTTTCCGACACGACCAAATCTTTCACTCCGGCAATTCCCGACCATTGATACTGGGCCGCATACTCGCCGCTTTTATCTACTACCACCACCCGGGTATTAGCCCTGTCGAGAATATAAAGATGTTCGACCTCCGGACTGGTAAAAATTTTGACGGCTTCGCCAAAGGGCTGGTCTAAACCGATTACCTGAAAGGCATCTTTTTTACCCTGGGTATATTTAACTATCGTCCCGTCGGAAAACAGCACCCAAACCGAGCCATCCACCGCCATATCCATTGCCTCGGATAAATCAAAACTGTCGCCCGCTAAATAACTTCTTTTGCTGGATAAACCCTCTTCTAACCCCAAATATTTCCAAATCTGACTATCGCTACTGGCATCTAAAAGGTACAAATTACCGCCGAATCCCCGGGCGGTAGTTATTTTCTGCCATTCGTCGGCGTCGACCGCGGCAATGATTTTTTCCTTGGCCGTATCCACCACCGTCACCTTGTCCTGGGCCGCGATAAAACCGCGCTCATCCGTCAAACCAATAGTTTGCACCCTGCCCAGGTCCTCGCCGCTGACTATCTCTTTGGCCGCTTTTGTTTCCAAATTCAATAAAACAGCGGTTTGACTTGTTTGGTCCCAAACCAAAACCTCTTTGCCGGATAAATCCCAATTCC
>PCSQ01000004.1:5188-6222 GCA_002772455.1 Candidatus Beckwithbacteria bacterium CG23_combo_of_CG06-09_8_20_14_all_47_9
GAAACCGTCTTTAACCAGGTTAAAGTCATACCATTCAACCGCCTCGGCACGGTACTCCCGCTGGGCTTGCTCCAAAGCCGGGGCAATCCGGGCTTCCAAATCCAGAATTTCCCGGCCCGGTTTTCTTTCTTTTTCTTTGTACTCTTTTATTCTTGCCTGGCTCTCCTGAAGCAGTGCTTTTGCCCGCAAGGGATTTAAGGTCAATAAGCTACTGGCCTCGTCCAGCTTGTAATTTACTTCATCAACCACCGCCTGATAAGCTTGACGCCCGCTCTCCGCCTGCTTTTTTCGGCCGCTTAAGACCAGGCTCAAAATAAAAATTGAGGCCAAAACCAACCCGACTGTTAAGATTGAACGGCGGCGTTTATTCAGGTGCGGTCCGGCAAAAATCTTGAGCTCTTTGGGTAAGGCCGCCGCCGGTTTAGCCTCCGGTTCGGTTTTCAGGATAATCGCCGAGGCCTGACTGTTATTATCATGGTCGTGGACTTGAGCGGTTAAGCTTTCCCCGACCGCGGCCGCCGAAGTCTCCCCCAAAGCGGCCCTAAGACTGCCTTCGGTCACTAATTGACCAAATTGCCCGGTGACGGCCACCACCCAATCGCCCGGTATTAGCTTGCCCGAAGCCGTTGTCAACCCCTCGCCGGCAAACAATTTCACTAACGCCTCGCCCCGCTTAAGCCAAACCTGGCCGCCGCTGTTTTTGGCAGCATAAAGGTAATTTTGCCAAACAGCCAAAGCGACTATTTCTAATTCCACCTGATCTAAAAATTCGGCCGCCAAAGTCTCACAGGTTTGATTTAATTTCTTTAACACCGATTCGGCTTCATGACTGTAATAAATTTCCTGGAGCCGTTTAATTATCTCCGCGCCAAACGAACTGATGTCGATTTCGGTTTTGGCTTTAAAACTGACGGCGGCCAAAAGCTCGCCGTGGCTGTTAAACTTTACCTGGTCTTCGGGCTTAAACGAATGCACCTGCGACCAACCGGTGTCGCTTAAACTGCCGACGATTTTAGCTATATCCAGTTTCATAA
>PCSQ01000004.1:6230-6482 GCA_002772455.1 Candidatus Beckwithbacteria bacterium CG23_combo_of_CG06-09_8_20_14_all_47_9
CGGCTAAAATAATAATCGCCACTGATAAAACCACCAGCGCCCGGGCCATAATTATTAACGGCCAACTCATCAGTCCGGAAATAGTTTTATTCATTAACTGCACTTGCCGGACCACGACCAGGCTGAAAACCAGGTATAGCAGCAGCAGCAATAAAACCGCCCCTTTGCCTAACAGGGCCAGGTCCAACCGCCAACTAGTGACCAAAAACTGCAAGAATTTTTCAAACGGCGTCATCGTACCTTTCCGATAAT
>PCSQ01000118.1:0-1020 GCA_002772455.1 Candidatus Beckwithbacteria bacterium CG23_combo_of_CG06-09_8_20_14_all_47_9
GTCTTTGAGGGATTGATCCAAAGAGATTTGCGGCTGCCAGCCTAATTGTTTGATTTTGCGGTTATCACCGCAAACTACGGGCGGATCGTTTTGGCGCCAAGCTTTTCTGATTTTAATTTTTAATTTCAGGCGGTCGGCAATTTCACCGATACTGACGGTTTTACCGGAACAAACATTATAAACTTCACCCGGTTTACCCTGTTTCATTAATAAATAGTAGGTTTGGGCGGCGTCGCGGACATCAGTAAAGTCGCGGCGGATTTTTGGATTACCCACGGTGATTTGAGTCTTACCCTCGGCGGCAGCACGACACAAATCGTTGACCACAAAACCCGGTTTTTGGCCCGGGCCGATCAATAAAAATGTCCGGGTGAAAATCAAGGGCAAATTATAACTCTGGCAGAGTTGGTGACTGACCAGTTCTTGGGTGAGCTTGCTTAGACCGTAACTGGTGACTGGCTGGAGATTATTCATTTCGCTGATCGGAAGAGAACTGTTTTGATATTCTGCGGCCGTGCCGGTAATGAGAATTTTTGGCTTTTTAGGCAGAGCGGCGGCGGCTTCGATTAAATAAACCGTGCCAAAAAGATCAACCTTCAGATTGTCAGCCAAGGCCTGATCCAGTAATTGATCACTTCGCAGAATCGGGCTGGCTAAATGAAAGATCCAATCCGGTTTGATTCTAGCAACGGCTGCCAAGACAGCTGATTTATCTTTTAAATCGCCTTGAAATTTAAAAACGGCAATTTTTTTTGACCGAAGAAATTGGCAGAGATGTTTTCCGGTAAAACCGTTGGCGCCGGTGATTAACGCTTTCATGGACATAGTATACTAAAACCAATGGATTTAAGCGTGATCATGGCGGTCTATAATCAATCGGAAACTTTAAACGCGGCGGTTAAAAGCATTCTGGATCAGACTTTTACTGATTTTGATTTGGTGATTGTCGATGACCATTCAACCGATGAAACGCCGCAATTATTGAAAAAGTGGCGGTCGAAAGACTCTAGAGTAAAAGTA
>PCSQ01000118.1:1039-1334 GCA_002772455.1 Candidatus Beckwithbacteria bacterium CG23_combo_of_CG06-09_8_20_14_all_47_9
TGGGTTTGACTAAGTCATTAAACTTTGGCTGGCGTTCGGCAAAAACAAAATATATTGCCCGGATGGATGCCGATGATATTGCCATGCCCTCTCGCCTCAAAAAACAAAGAGATTTTTTACTGGGTCATCCGCAAATCGGCTTATTGGGTACGGCGGCTAACCTGATCGATATACAGAACCGCCCGGCCGGAGTGAAAATGTTACCGTCAGACAGCAATTCAATTCGGCGGGTAATTTTAAGCTATTGTCCGTTTATCCACCCAACCTGGATGTTGCCGCGAAACGTGTTGCTGGA
>PCSQ01000120.1:0-147 GCA_002772455.1 Candidatus Beckwithbacteria bacterium CG23_combo_of_CG06-09_8_20_14_all_47_9
CAAAAGAAAACAGCCGGTTCCGGGCAAAACCGGTGGCCTCCTTTAAAATTCCCGCTTTGACAAAATCCTTTAGCAAGCTATTGGCGGTCGGAAAAGTCACCGCTAAATCTTTAACAGCTTGATTAACTTTGATAATCGGGCAGTCAA
>PCSQ01000120.1:157-2217 GCA_002772455.1 Candidatus Beckwithbacteria bacterium CG23_combo_of_CG06-09_8_20_14_all_47_9
CAGCAATTTCTGCCCCAGGTGCTTTTTTCGGTCTAACCCGTCAATTTTTTTACGCCACAGTTTTTGCAATTTGATCAATTGATCAAAAGTCAGCACGCCTTTTTTAGCCGTAGCCGTGATGCCGTTTAAGAAAAAAATCAGCCATTGGTCCAAATCATTATTTAGTCTGACCCGGCTTAGGTTATCAAAATATTCTACCCGGTATTTTTCCAAAAATTCCGATAAATACAAAGTTGGTCTGGCCAATAGCCCCTGCTCGATCAGTTGCAGGGTTATCAATAGCCGGCCGATCCGGCCATTGCCGTCCAGGTAAGGATGGATCGTCTCAAATTGGTAATGGGCCAGCGCCGCTTTAACCAGGAACGGCAGTTTAGTCTCCTGATTGTGCCAGAACTTTTCCAGATCGGCCAGTAAATCCGGTAAATCGTCCGGGTGCGGAGGAATAAACCCGGCATTAGCCAAAGAATTGCCGCCGATCCAATTTTGACTGCGGCGGATTTCACCTGGATTTTTGTATTTGCCGCGAACACCGGTTAAAAGTAAACGGTGGGCACCGTTTAACAGCCTCATTGACAGCGGCATTTTCGGCAGTCGGGCTACCGCCCAATTAATCGCTTTAATATAGTTTTGCACCTCCTGCCAGTCGTCTTTTTTCTCCGGGAGAATCTCGGTTTTAGGCAGCAAGGCCTCATCCAAATTTGTCTTGGTCCCTTTGATCAGGCTGGAAGTCGTCGCTTCCTTAACTACGTGCATTCGGATAAACCAATCAACATTGGGAAAAAGCCGGGAATAGCCGTTTAATTTTCCCAAAAAACTGCCGGCTTCCTCGATTTTAGCCAACAGCTTTTTGTCAGTAAACTTGAAATCAACTCCATTAATTAACCTAGGCAAAAAACTGCTTTTAATATGAACTATATTAAAAGTTTAGCGTATAATCTTTAATATGTCAATAAGTCACCATTCATTATAGTATAATCCTTCTATTCTGTCATTATGGCCTATTACCTTGGTATAGACTTGGGGACATCGATAATTAAAGGGCTGGCAATTGACGACGCCGGCCGGATTTTGGCCAGCTTTTCCAAGGAAACCCCGTTAATTTCCCGCCAACCGGGCTGGGCCGAGCAAAGCCCGGAGTTCTGGTGGTCAAGTACCCTGGAAATTATCAATCTCTTGGCCACCAGAATTGATTTTTCCCAAGTCGAAGGCCTTGGTTTATCCGGTCAAATGCACGGTTTAATCACATATGATGCTAACTACCAAGTTTTGCGCCGGGCGATTGTTTGGATGGATCAGCGCTCCAGCCAAGAAGTTGAGCAAATCCTTAAAAAACTCAAAAATAATCTTTACAAAACCACCGGCAACCCTATTTTTACCGGCTTTTTATTGCCCTCGCTCTTATGGCTTAAAACCAATGAACATGATCTCTATAAAAAAATTGCTAAAATTTCTTCGCCTAAAGACTATCTGGCCTACAAGCTAACCGGCAATCTATCTACCGAACCGACCGATGCTCTGGCCACCGCCGCTTTTGACTATCATCAAAATAATTGGTCTCAAAAAATTATCCAGACTTTTGGGCTAAAACCGGCCATTTTCCCGGAAATTAAACCCACCCTGACGCCATACGGCACCATCACTGCCAAAATTGCCCAGATTTCCCGCTTACCCCAAGGCATTCCGGTTTACGGCGCCAGCGACCAAGCCATGTCCGCCCTGGGCACCGGTTTAGTTCAATCCGGCCAAGCCTCAATTGCCCTGTCTACCGGCGGCCAATTTTTAGTCGTCGCCAAAAAGGGGATTATCGACCCTAAGCGCCGCCTCCACACCCTTAATCACGCTTTACCCGAAGCCGGTCTCTACATGGCCGCTACTTTATCGGCCGGTTTTTCCCTGCGCTGGTTTAAAGACCTGGTTTGCAATCAGCCGGAAACGGATTTTAAACATTTTACCGCCGGGGTTGACAAAATTCCGCCAGGCTCCGACGGCCTGTTTTTCCTGCCATTTTTAAACGGCGAGCGTACGCCTTATTTCAATCCGAATTTGCGCGGCGCCTTTAT
>PCSQ01000120.1:2349-2790 GCA_002772455.1 Candidatus Beckwithbacteria bacterium CG23_combo_of_CG06-09_8_20_14_all_47_9
TGGCGGCAGTCAAAACCCGGTTTGGCGGCAAATTTTAGCCGATGTTTTAAATTTACCCATGAAAACTATTAATATTAAAGACCATTCGCCTTATGGCGCCGCTATCTTAGCTAAATTTTCTCAAGTTGGCGTGGATAAACTGCCTAATTTTTACAAAAAAATTGTTCACCCAATTGACTATCTATACCCAAATGAAATGAATGTAAAAACCTACCAATCTCTGTTTAAGCAATACCACAATATAGTTAAACACACACAATAGACTTTAGTTATGTCCAAAAATTCAGAGACTACACGATTATCAACTAAACTTTCATTAAAGTTTAGTGGCTTTTTCTTATATCAAACTCTATAATTCGCAATATTATGTGTTTTAAGTAAATATATGTTAAAAAGTTATATATCTGAAAGTAGTAAAGAAGTTGCCAGCGTAGGAGCAGA
>PCSQ01000120.1:2828-5983 GCA_002772455.1 Candidatus Beckwithbacteria bacterium CG23_combo_of_CG06-09_8_20_14_all_47_9
CAAGTGTTGAGAAAAACTTAGATTCTATTGAATCGCCACTTCATCGAGCTGATGTTGTATTTGTAACACTTGATTTAGACGGAGTTGTATTTGATCGCTACGACGATCGTGGTCGACCAATTAATGAAAAAAATCAATGGACAGATCTTAGGACTAGTAAGGAATTAAAAGCACTTGGCCAGTCATTTTTGTTTTTAAAAAGGGCTTGCGAAAATCAGGGAAAAAAATTTATTCTTGGTTTAAATACTAATCGAGAAAAAGAACAAGCCATGTCTGTTTTTGCCCAATTTCCTGAAGAGATTAGAGGTTTCTGCCTTGCAAGTTTGGAGGCCGGCCATGTATTAATGCATACAGATTCACCGTCATTTACAGATGAAACAAAATTTTCAACCACTAGCTTACCTGATAATGATCCTAAGATTGTCACTTTAAAACAATCAATTGCTGCTGATCTTCAAGAGGCATTTGATAATCAATATTTTGGTAGTCAAGCATATAAACCAGAGAGGGATGGAATGATAACTTTTCGTGGTGTCAGTTCAGACTTTGTTGGATGGGACGATGACGCTAAAACAGTATCCGGTCCATTACTATCAATTCTTGAAAAGCATGGCTATCCTCAAAATCAAAATTTTAAAGTTGCCTATTATCCTTTTGATGGCGGCTTGGATATTCAATTTTCAAAATATAATAAAAAGGGTGGAGAAACTGATCTAATCGACATGGCCGCAGAAGTTGGATTAATTCAAAAAGGGCAAGAGGTCATCCAAATTCATTTAGGCGATACCTGGTCTGATGCTATTGAAGGTTCGGGAATGACTCGTGGGAAAATATGGTATCATACATTTACAATTGCAGTTGCAAACAGTCAGCAGCGCTTTTTAGATAGCGCTGCTTTAAGTACTCACTCAAATTCTAGGTGGGGAATTTTTGAAGCTGTCAGACTATTAAATACTATGTTAACAGTTCCTAAGCAGGAAATAAAAAAACGGATTGACTCTTCTCCTTCAATTGTAAAACTCATACAATCTTATTTAGGACCAGAACATCCTCAAGCAACAGACTTTAATTTAAAAGAAGTAATTAATGGAATAGACGTTGAAAGGTTAGCGGAGTTAATGCATATTATTGAATCTGTCAAACGTAGAAACGGCAGAGTATTTATTATTGGTAATGGCGGCTCTTATGACAATGCTCGACTTATAGGTTTACTGCTTAGAAAACAGGGAGTAAAAGCTGACGTTCCCGGATCAGGCCAAAAGTATCTAGAGGCTGGTTTAGCAGATGGTCATGATTTTATTTTTGAAAAAACCTTAAGCGAACAGGAACTAAATAGTAATGATTTCTTAATTACAATTAGTGGCTCCGGCAATTCACCAAATATCCTCAAGGCAATCGAATATGCAAAAACTGTGAATACCCAAGTCTTTGCTCTTGGAGGTCGTGATGGTGGAAAGATGGCTGAATTAACAGGAAATAAAAATGCATTTATAGCTAGGTCAAACACAATGGAGATTATCGAGGATGTCCACGCTGTATTGGGTTATATGATAGCTACATCACTGGGTACTTCAGACGAATCGCTAACTAAAAAATTGGAGACCCAAAGAGCAAGATCAATCAAAATTATTGAACAGTTACTTGCAACAGAAAATTCACATGGCCTAGGCAAAATTTTGCAGGCTGTTGAAAAAACATTAATAACAAGGGGCAGAATTGTAATTATAGGTGATTCTTTAAGCGCCAACCATATTCGGGCCGACCTTGCACGAGGAGCAACAAATCAACTACCATTTTCATTTAAAGTAGTTGAAAATGTTGGCAGTACCAATTCTATGCTTGCAACTCAAAATGATGATGGAGCAGACTTTACTCTGGTCCATGCTTTGGAAAATATTAGGCCGCAAATTGGAGATATTGTTATAGTATTTAATTCTCCTGGTCGTAGCCAAGATTACTCACTAAACCTTTGTTATGATCTAGCTCAAGATAATAAGGCTCAAGTATTTTTAATTGGCGATAATCTACCTACCGAGCGCGCCGATGTGAAATTTACTGGATCGCAAGAAGACTATGAGTTGATGTCGACAATTTTAGCTGATTTGATTGGTCGTACTTTACATGAAGATTTAGTTAACACTAATGAAATTGAGATTAAAGAATTTAATCCAGAAATTCTTCCAGAAGAACCTAGAAAATGGCTCAAAACTCATTTGCGTTCTAATCGTAAATTGAGCCAACGAGAAACACTGAAATTTGAAAATACACTAAGGCATATTAATATTTCAACTGATCCTCAAAAATTCGTACCGCTACTTCCAGATGGTAAAATAATAACCTTCTGTTACGGAAAAATATTTATAGTTGACACACCAGAAAAATTAGGGCTCGATCGTTCTTTTTATTAAAAATGAATAAAGATTATTACTTAGTTATAGACATCGGTGGAACAAAAATTAGAAGCGCCATTGGAGACAACCAAGGCCATCTATTAAAAAAAGTCAAAAGTTTTACCCAGGCCAGGGCCGGAGCCAAAATTGTAATAAATGATATTTTGGAAATTTCCCGCCAGGTAATCACTTTAACCGGCATTGATTCAGTTAATTTAAAAGGTGTCAGCATTAGTTTTGGCGGACCGGTTGATTTTGCCAAACAAAAAATTCTTAAATCTCAACATGTTCACGGCTGGGATAATTTAAACCTGCCGAAAATATTCTTAAAAGAATTTAACTTGCCTTGCGTTATCGACAATGACGCCAATTTAGCCGCCTTAGGTGAAAAAACATTCGGCGCCGGCAAAAAAGTTGACAGTTTATTATATTTGACGATTAGCACCGGCATCGGCGGGGGAGTGATTATTGACGGAAAAATCTGGCATGGTAACCATAGCTTAGCCGGAGAAATCGGCCACAACATCATTGAAAGAAATGGCCCGGCCTGTTCCTGTGGCAAAAAAGGCTGCCTTGAGGCTCTAGCCTCAGGAACGGCTCTGGCCAAAAATACGATTAGTTTTTTGAAGAAAAATTCTCAAGTCAAAACCAAAATTAAGTCGTTAGTTTCCGGCAGTCTGGATAATATAACCGCCATCACTATCTATCAAGCGGCTAGGCAAAACGATCAACTGGCTTTAAAAATAGTTGATGAGGCAATTGCCA
>PCSQ01000111.1 GCA_002772455.1 Candidatus Beckwithbacteria bacterium CG23_combo_of_CG06-09_8_20_14_all_47_9
TTCGACCATCGATGACTATAATTTTGCGGTCAAAAATATTACCGCTCAGGGCGACCGGATGGCAGTCACCGCCAATCAACCACTGGTTTATTGGCAAACAGACACTGTACCGGCAACCCGGGAATTTGTTTATTATGCCTGGCAGCACGAGGTGCCGGAATTAAAGGCCGATTACGACCAGGTTATGTTTGGCAATAACCCTCCTGAAATAATCTACGGCAACAAAGACAAAGACGTTCTGGCCGCTCAATATGTCAATATCTTAAAATACGGCCAGCCGACTGAACTCTACCTGCGCCGCGACAAATTTGATTTGATCACCTCATCACAATTAGATAAAATAACCTCTAGAGGATTTAGCCAATAATGAAATTAAAGCTGGTTTTATTTGCCACACTATTTCTCTCCATTCTTACCAGAACAATATGGCTCAAGCATACACCAGCCAGATTAACCACTGACGAAATGAGTCTTGGTTATAATGCTTATTCTATTCTTAAAACCGGTAAAGACGAATGGAATAAAATTCTGCCACTTTCATTCACTGCCTTCGGCGACTACAAATTGCCGGCCTATATTTATGCATCCGTACCATTCATTGGCGCATTCGGTCTCAATCCGATATCAATAAAAATTCCTTCAATTATCAGTGGGCTGATAATCGTTATGGCCATTTATTTATTGGTTAAACAAATCAGCCAAAAACAAACCCTGGCTATCATTGCCGCTTTGATAGCCGCCATTAACCCCTGGCCTGTCCATCTTTCCCGGCAGGCGCTCGAATCTAACCTGGCACTGGCTTTTTTTTCTTTAGCGATTTACTTAACTCAAAAAGCGTTAAAAAGCCCAAGTAAAAAATTGATTATCAGTGCCGGGATTTTATTTGGATTAACTTTTTACAGCTATATTGCTTACCGTTTTATTACTACTGTTTTAATCTTGTGTTTAATTTTTTACCATTTTTGGGAAAAAAATTACAAAACATTAAATTTAATAAAAAAAATTGGCTTAGTAATTCTAATTACCATTATCCCCCTGCTCCCGCAATTATTCCGTTTTTCCAACCATGCCAGATTCTCTCAAGTTTCTATGTTTACTGATTCAGGAGTTGTCAGTGAAGTAATAGAAGATAATAATTTTTGTTATTTAAACAATCAATCATTTTTGCCAAAAATCTGCCGTTTGTTATTTAACAAACCTTCAGTTTGGACCTTTCGATTTATCAAAAATTATTCTCAATTTATTTTACCTTCTTTTCTTTTTTTAGAAGGCGATCAAAGTCATTACCTTAACGTCCCCGGTTTTGGCGCTTTTTTTGCCTTTTTACTGCCGTTTTATATATTCGGTTTTTACT
>PCSQ01000125.1:0-978 GCA_002772455.1 Candidatus Beckwithbacteria bacterium CG23_combo_of_CG06-09_8_20_14_all_47_9
TAACAGGATGAAGAAGTGTTAAAAACGATAACGTTTAGCCAGCGCCAGCAGCTTATCCGCTACCAGCTGTTTACCGTCAAATTCATCGGTTTGATTGGGCATTAAATGGACGTGCGCGTGAGGCACTTCGACGCCGTAGACCAAGCCCCGGACAACTTCATGGCCGCTGACCCGGCGCAAGTGCCGCGCCAATTTCCCCACCAGCTCAAAGTACCGGCCCAATTCCGGATAGTCCCACACCCACTGAACATGAGCCTTGGGAATGACCAAAGTATGGCCGGCACTTTTGGGAAAAATATCCAGGAAAGCCAAAAATTCTTTATCTTCGTAAATTTTATAGCTTTTAATTTCGCCTTTGATAATTTTGCAAAATAAACAATCGGGCATACTGTAAAATATATTATCACATATGCGTCAACCAATAATTTTAGCCATCGACACTTCCTGCGATGAAACCTGCGCCGCCGTCACCCAGGGCCGGAAAGTTTTATCTAATGTCATTGCTTCTCAAATTAACATTCACGCCAAGTACGGCGGCGTCGTCCCTCACCTGGCCAAACGGGCCCATGAGGCAAAGATAGGTTTCGTCGTACGGGACGGGATGACAAGGTCGCACCTTGTCACTCCCGACGCAGTTGCTGTTACGGTCGGGCCGGGACTGGCCCCGGCCCTGGAAATCGGGATTAACTATGCCAAAAAACTGGCACAAGAGTGGCATAAACCGCTCATAGCTATCAACCACATGGAAGGACACCTCTTATCATCCCTGATAAACATGGAAGGGTCCGACCCTTCCATGTTTATCAGCTTACTTGTTTCAGGAGGCCATACGCAATTAGTTTTTGCTAAAAAAATCGGCCACTACCAACTCCTCGGGCAAACACTAGATGATGCCGCCGGCGAGGCCCTCGACAAACTGGCCAAAATGCTAAAACTTGGTTACCCCGGCGGACCGATTGTTGAAGAACTCGCCAAAAA
>PCSQ01000125.1:990-6279 GCA_002772455.1 Candidatus Beckwithbacteria bacterium CG23_combo_of_CG06-09_8_20_14_all_47_9
TTCAATCAAGCTGCCTGTACCCATGCAATACTCCAAAGACCTCAATTTCTCTTTTTCCGGCCTAAAAACCGCCGCCATGTACCTGATAAAAACCCACGATAAATTCACCTCCGAGGTGGGAACTTCTTTCACCTCGGAGGTGAATTTCACCACCAACCTGTGCGCCGCATTTCAACAGGCAATTGCCGTCAGCCTGACCACCAAACTCAAAAAAGCGATTGACCAATATCAGCCCCGGGTGATTTTATTAGGCGGCGGCGTGTTTTCAAATCTGTATTTGCGCCGCCGGGTCCGCCTCACCGCCAGACCCTTGCCGGTTTTTGTGCCATATGCTAAAAAACTCTTTACTGATAACGCTGCCATGATCGGGGTGGCCGCCTACTGGCATTTCTTGAAAAAAGATTTTGTCAAAGATATCGATTCCCTTGACCGTCAACCTTCCTTAAATTTTTAGTGTCCTCACCGGGAATCGAACCTGGATTTAGGGTTTAGGAAACCCTTGTTCTATCCGTTGAACTATGGGGACTTGGTCGGGGTGGCCGGGCTCGAACCGGCGGTCTCTGCGTCCCGAACGCAGCGCTCTACCAACTGAGCCACACCCCGATTGAAGTTATTATACCTTAATTTATTCGCCCAATTCTTCACTCGAGTAAAACAGGCACTCGTCGGCGCTTTGCCATTCGACCACTTCTTCATCACTAAAAACCAAACCCTTTTCTTTTTTGGCGGATTCCTCCCCGTCGGAGGCATGGATTAAATTCAATTGCCGGCTCATGGAAAAGTCCCCCCGGATACTGCCGGCTTCGGCTTCCCGTCCGGAAGTAGCGCCGACGATCTTACGGACAACCGGGATCGCGTCAATCCCCTCCCACAGCATAGCGACGATCGGCGAACTCTGCATGAATTTTTTCAAATCGCCGAAAAAGGCTTTTTCTTTATGATGGGCATACCATTGATCTAAAACCTCGTCGGTTAAACGCATCATCTTTAAACCGATCAACTTAATCCCTTTCCGCTCAAACCGATGGATAATTTCTCCCAGTAACCCCCGCTGGAGGGCGTCCGGTTTAACTAGGACAACTGATTGCTGGCTCTTCATACGGCTATTACCGTTTACCGTTCTTCTTTGACCCATTAATCATCGTCGGTAAAGATACCAAAACAATAATTAAAAGCAAAACCGATAATGTCAGATAAAAAATTAACATGTCGTTCATAATTTTCCCGCCAGCCTCACTGCCGTATACCATGAGGCTAAACTAAAACCTACACCCAATGTTACCACCATCAATGAACCCTTGTCAAAAATGGCCGGCAGAGCTACCGCCGCGATACCGATAACCCCCAATTGAACCGTAATTTCCACCAAAACTTTTTTCTGATTTTTTGTCAATCGAGCCAACTTAATCAATAAAAATCTTCTGCGGGGCATTTACATAACCAGTTTAGCAAACTTGGCCTCGTCTGCCAATGGGCTGACGACAGTCAAATGCAATTGATTATCTGCCAGCAGTTTTTTGGTCAAAGCTTGAACCTGTTTAGTCGTCACTGCCTCGACCCCGGCAATAATTTCCCTGATCGTTTTAGTTTTGCCTTCAATCAATAAATCTTCGCCGAACAAATCGGCCACTTCCTGGCTGTCCTCCAAGCTCAAAGCCAGATGACCTTTGATGTATTCTTTGGCCTCGGCCAGTTCCTGATCGGTAATTTTTCCGGTCATTTTTTGCAGTTGCCCAACGGTAATTTTAATCGCTTCTTCAGCCCGGTTAACATCACAGCCGGCGCGGACCACCAGATAGCCGGTGTCAAAATAACTATCGATGCCGGCATGAATATAATAGACCAAACCCCGCTTTTCCCGGATTTCGTTCCACAGCCGCGAACTGGTATTGCCGCCTAAAATCAAACTTAATAAACCTAAGACATACCGGTCCGGATGGATCCGCTCGAAAGTCGTTAAACCCAAACAAAAATGAAACTGCTGGATATCTTTTTTGACTAGTTTTACCCCGCCTTTATCCGCCAACTTAACCGATCCATGTTTTAAATTAAAATCTTTGCCAGTATCCGCAAACACCGAGCCGATCAGCTTTTCCGTTTCCCGGTCCAACCCCCCGGCCACGGTTAACACCATGTTTTGCGGCTGGTACCAAGACTGCAAATGATTGACAAGGTGCGACCTTGTCATCTTCTTAATGTTTTCCGGTAAACCGATGATCGGTCTGCCTAAAGCTGTCGAACTATAAACCTGTGATACAAACTGATCATAAACATGGCGCATCGGGTTGTCTTCAAACATCTTAATTTCTTCTAAAATCACTCCCCGTTCTTTTTCTAATTCTGCCTGCGGCAGGAGCGAATGGAAGACGGTTTGGTTGACAAAGTCCAAGGCCAGCGGCAAATGGGTTTTGGCGATTTTCACCCAAAAGCCGGTATGTTCCTGACTCGTCATGGCGTTGAAAACGCCGCCGACCGAGTCGATCATCCGGTTCACGGCCATTGGCGTCGGCCATTTTTTGGTGCCTTTAAACACCATATGCTCAAAAAAATGGGAAATGCCGTTGAGTTTGGCCGTCTCGTCCCGGCTGCCCACCCGGACCAGTAAAGACACGGTCACCGACTCGGTCGGCATGGGGGTTAAAACGACTTTCAGACCGTTAGGCAAAGTTAACTGCTGACAGGTTAAATTCATAAAGATAAGTTTAACATACTCATAACTTTTTCCGGATGACCTAAAAATTCCTGCTTTCTTTTTTCTGCCAGTTTATGATTACCGTCGGCACACATGCAACCATGATAAATTAATTCGCCGATAAAATTTATAGCTGTGGCTTGATTGATAGGTTCTCCGCCAGACGACCGCATCTCAATCCATTCATGATCCCTTATCCCTTCCAGTTTTGCCTGTAAACGAGTTAATGCCCTAGAAACTTGGCTGGAAATATTGGCCTCAATTAATTGACCAATGAGCTGATTGGCCGCATACACGGCCGGATCAATCTGAACAGATAAGATGTCTCCCCCTCTCCATTGCCCTTCGGTGCGCACCATTTGCCGCCATTGTAGCATAAGCTTAATTTTACCGACGTTTTTCCTTCTCTTCTATCACTCTCTTAAAGTGTCGACAAATTCAATATTTTGCCAGAGAGACGGTTATTTCTCACCGTTACGGTAAAACCGGGCCACAAATTGACTGATCCTTTCCAAATCCTCTTTAGATTTAGCTGACGGTGATCCGCCCGGATCGATCATAAACCCATCGGGGCAGCCGCCGACCGCCGCCTTGATCACTTTTGGCTGTTCCTCATTTAAAGGGATTGCGGCTACGGCGAATTTCCGCCAATCAACAGCCTCTTTTTTGCTTTTAAGTGAATTTTCTTCAGGCCAAAATTCCTTAATAATCCCCCAAATTTCCTGAGCATCTTTAAATTTAGGCCGACCGGGTATTAAAAACTCAACTTCTGCCCGGGCACGAGTTAGAGTTTTAGCTATAAAAATTTTTTCTACTTCCTGCCATGTAAATCGGCCGCTGTTAAAGGCTTTAAGCAACCATTCATTGCCGGGATAATGCAGGAAAAACTCTTCCAGCTTGGCAGTTGCACTAAATTCCGAATTATTTAACAATCGGGACAGTTTTTGCCTTACAGTTTCAGGAACCAGCTGGCCAGTCACGCTCTGCCTTCTAATTAAAGCTGTTTTTAACAACTCCCCGGGACTGATTTTTAAATCGGAACTGACGCGCCCCAGAGAAACATATTGAGTTACGATCAATTCCCTTTCAGGAATTTTCTGGCCCGCTCCATTTTTTCTTCGGGGCCAACAAGCCATCGAGACACGCCCTGATTTGACACAACGCACCAATTAATTAATGAGGCCCACCAAAAATGGGCTTGCGTTCCCATTTGTACTTTTAATTCCCGATCTACATCTAATAAATTGTTGTATATCCGAGGACCACCACTGGGTTCCGCGCCTCCAGCCTTGCCGACGCCGGAATGGGACGCTAAAATATGGCTTTCACCTATTTCTAATGCCATAAGTAAATCTTAGCATTTTACCACTTTTTGTCCTATAATATCTTTATGTGGCTTTTCTACCTCATCGTTTTTTTGATTCCTTCTAACCTCGCCAAGCATTTTATTTTACCATCATCGTACGTCGGCGGCAGTTTGGTCGATTATTTAATCCCGACGCTGTATTTAACCGATATTCTGATCATTTTGCTTTTGCTTTTAAAACCAATAAAATCCATTCCCCGGCCGATTATTGTTTTTCTTTTATGCCTACTGCCGTCAGTCATTTTTAGCGCTTCGCCGATTCCGGCAATCTACAAGTGGTTCAAGTTTGGCGAAATGGGCCTGCTGGTTGCGTGGATTAAGGAAAATCATGTTACACTTTCTAACGCACGTGCGATAAAAAGTGTAACACTGGCGGTAGTCTTCCAGTCGGTTTTGGCTGTCGGACAGTGGCTAAACCAAGGCTCACTGTTTAACTACTGGTTTTTGGGCGAACAGCCCTATACCTCGGCTACCGCAGGAATTGATAAAATCACCTGGTTTGATGGCTCGCTCAAAATCCCGCCGCTCGGCACTACCCCGCACCCCAACGTCTTGGCCGGGTTTTTAGTAATGGGTCCGTCCTTGTTGTATTTCGACAAGGTCGGACCCTATGCAATCCTGACGCTCATCCCCCTGTTTCTTACCTTCTCCCTTTCCGCCTGGCTGGCGTTTTTAATGAGAAACAAGTGGACCCTGCTGGCCGGTCTGACAGGCCTAATAATTTTCGGCCGGAGCCTGTCGTTTATGGCGCCGGAGTCGTCGTTTTCCCGCCGCTCCCAACTCTCCCAAATGGCCATTGCTATGCTTAAAGACCGCCCCTTAACCGGAGTTGGCCTCAACAACTTTACCGTCGTCATGGACCATTACGGCTACATTCCGGCCACCACCCGTTTTTTACAACCGGTGCACAATATCTATCTATTGCTCCTCTCCGAAACCGGCCTGATCGGATTTTTGGGGTTTGGATATCTGCTGGTTAAAGGTCGCTCCTGGTTTACTGACAAGGTGCGACCTTGTCATCCCGTCCTGCTCCTTCTCTTCCTCGGCCTCTTCGACCACTGGCCGCTGACCCTGCAGACGGGATTACTGTTGCTCTTTTTAACTTTATAGTCTAAAATGATAAATTAATGACTCTTAAAGAAAACGCACAACAAATTACCCCCCCCGCTGAAAAAATCCCACCCGTCATATCCGCGCTTTCTCAAGAAGCTCGTAATCGTAGCGTCATAAA
>PCSQ01000008.1 GCA_002772455.1 Candidatus Beckwithbacteria bacterium CG23_combo_of_CG06-09_8_20_14_all_47_9
CGAAAGCCGAAGGCGACGGCACGGAAAAGTGGGCGGTTTTGTCACGAACCGCATGGTTCGTTCCGACTTTTTTGACGAAGGAGGAAATTTCGGAGAAATTGTCGGATGAGGACAAAAAATCGGCTTGTTTCGTATCTAAAATCCAACTCCGCAATGGTTCGACCCAATTCTTTCTCCCTTTTTCAAAATCTTTCATTTCCGTTTGCAAAGCAAGTGTGACTCGCATGGCTTTGTCTTTTTGTTTGAGATAAATCTCTTTTGGAATATCGCCGTCAAGATAAGCGGAAACTAACTTTTCCAAGCGTGCCTCGCTTGCTTTGATTTTATCGGAAAGATTTTGAATTTCGCTTTGCGACGCTGATGTTTCTTCTCGTTCCCATTCTTTCACTTTGTCCAACATCCAATCAGTGTAGCGATTGCAAAGCGAAATTGTTTGAAGCCGTGTTTGTAATTGTTCAGCGAGGTCTTTTTCTTGCACATACGATTGCGAGCATACACCTTTCTTTTTACTGCAACGATAATAGCGATATACTCCACCATTTCCTTTTGCAAATTGAGCGGTAATCATGCTCGCACATTCACCACAACGGAAAAGCCCAGTAAATGGAAAACTATGTTTGTTCCTATTTTTTCCATTGGGCTTTTCCTTATCTTTCAATACTCGCTGAACGGCTTCAAACAATGAGGGAGAAATAATTGGCTCAAAGTTTCCTTCAAACCATTCGTCACCATGTTTGACAAATCCGAGATACGCTCTGTTTGCCAACATTCGTTTGATGGAAACTTTGGCAAGTGGCGTTCCGTTTCGAGACACCACGCCTAAGTCCGCCAAAAATTCGCCGAGAGATAAATATGTATGCGTACCTTTGGCGTATTCGGTAAATGCGCGCTTAACTATTTTTGCATTTGTAGGATGTGGCTCAATATTTCTCAATTTAGGATTATTCACATAGCCAAAGGGTGCAAGATTCAACCATTCACCACGGCGAAGTTTTTGGCGGACGCCTCTTTTGATATTCTCGCTCAAGTTGTCCGAATAATATTTCGATTGCCCGAACGCCACTTGCAAC
>PCSQ01000015.1:0-1005 GCA_002772455.1 Candidatus Beckwithbacteria bacterium CG23_combo_of_CG06-09_8_20_14_all_47_9
CCAGAACCGAGGCAATACCGAGAAAAAAAGAAAATAAAGCAATAGCAATTAGGGGCCATTTGGGAAAAGACGGTTTAGACGGCTCGGGAGAAACCGGGGTTTGGGTGAAAACGGGTTGGGGGGAAATAACTGGCTGATCCATAAATTAAATTGCTTCCAGGGTAGATACCAAAGTATCACGAATATCCCACCGGTTAATTATTTTTTTATCATCATATGCAAGATTGTGAATAATTACCAATTTGTCCCCAATCACAGCAATTATTCCGCCGCCGCCGCCTTGACACCAACCGCCATCAATGGCAATCTGTAAAGCTCTAACCGTACCAAAGCTGGCTTCTTGATAAACATCATAACACTCGGGCTTTATATTTGAATAAAATTGCTCTCGCCTTGACCCGCCTAGATAATCCCGTACCTCAACCCGAATACTATGGTAAAGAGTATTCTCCTGATATTGGGAGGTCCAAGAAACAAGAATGCAGGCTTGATTATCATTACAGTCAGCTTCGAAAGGGATTTTAAACCGGACGCCGTTATTGCTGGCATTTTTCCAATTACTTGTGGATATCGTCGGAATTTTTTCTAATGAAGTTATTGGTACTTCCGGTTCAGCGGCGTCTAAAAATTTAAAAGTGGAGAGGATGAGGTCAAATTCTGGCTGATTTTTTTCATCCTGAGTCACAAAAACGACCACATTTTTTTCAGAAGCGATGGCATATGACCAATGCTTTCCCTGCCAACCAGGAATACTATTATTAAAAACCGCATATGTTTGACCTTTGTCGGAAATAATCTCTAAATCTTCAGTTAAGGGAAATAATCCCTGACCGCTTTTTCCATCAGGCCCATGGTCAATCAGCCATGATTTTAAATCACTGTTATCCCAATCATAAGTGGCCACTTGAGCTTTAGATTCTGACTCTAGTGTTTCCAAGCTAAATGATTTAGCTGATTCAACTTCCTCATGCGAACCCGCAAAAGCTCTGATTATCCAATTTTTTG
>PCSQ01000015.1:1020-1175 GCA_002772455.1 Candidatus Beckwithbacteria bacterium CG23_combo_of_CG06-09_8_20_14_all_47_9
AACCGTGTTTTCTATTAAAATACGTCTGCCAATCGGTGGTGGGATCGGCCGCCCGTTCGACTTCACTTGGGGCTGGCGAAACCAAGGGCGACGGAAACGGAGCTGCAGGGTTGGACCCTGCAGGCAGATATTTTTGGTAGGCCAAAACCGAGGCA
>PCSQ01000030.1 GCA_002772455.1 Candidatus Beckwithbacteria bacterium CG23_combo_of_CG06-09_8_20_14_all_47_9
GTAATCTTGTACCAGCCGGATTGCTCATCGACTAACGGAAACTGCTCGCCGTCGTTGACTTTGGCCAACTCTTCGCCGGAAGTTGACGGTTCGCTTCTGACCCGCACCCAGCCGGTGTCCGGAGACTTGATCACCGCGTAAGGCCGCGGCAGAGGACTGGCGGTGGAAACTTTCGGGCTGGCGGTTGGTTTCGGTGATCCAACTGGACTCGGGCTGATTTTTGGTGTTGGTGAGGGACTGGCCTCGGTTTCTTCCGGAGCCGCGGCTTCTGCCGTCGCCTCGCTTTCCCGGCCCAGCTGGACCGAAGCAATCAGTTTATGCCCCTTAACGGTTTTGGCTTTAATGGTTCTTTCCTTAAATCCGGGCGAGCTGACCAATAGAATATGGTCGCCTTCGGTAATATTGTCCAGGGTCAGCGGGGCAAAGCCGCGCGGTTCGCCGTCTAAATTGACCACGGCGCCATCCGGGGTAGTGACGACCGAAATCGACACCGTATTTTTATCCGCCAACGGCTCAAACGATAAAATCTCGCCGGAAGAATCGTCCTGGGTCAAACCCAGTTCCCGATTGACCACGGTCAAAATTCCCGGGCTCAAACTAACCCGGCCTTCCCAGGGCATCAGCGCCTGGCCGGTTGATTCAGGGACGATTTTCAAAACATACTCGCCGGCTTTTAAAGATTCGTTGTAGTAAGGGGTTGATCCCAAGTGCTCGCCGTCCAAAAACACGGTTGCCCGCGGGTTGGTATTAACGGACAAAGCCGCTTTTTTCCTCGAAGCAAACAGCTTTTTCCCCAAAAAGATTAGACCGATAATCACGCCAATGATTAAAATAACCGGCAGCAATTTCTTCATGGTAAAATATATTGTACCACGGCCTAGTGGCGAAGAGGAAACGCGGCTGTCTGCAAAACAGCTAGGCGTCGGTTCGATTCCGACCTAGGCCTCAAATTATTTTATAAAGTGGGTTGGTGAGCCAAATGAGGGTTATCTTTAACAAACTTTTTTCTTAGTTTTAAAATCCGTTTATAAAGATTTTCGTATTCAGTCGCCGCTTTATCCCAAGAAAAATTACACGCCATCGCGTTTTCAATCAGTTTCCTCCAAACATGAGGTACATGATAGAGTTGAACGCCT
>PCSQ01000107.1 GCA_002772455.1 Candidatus Beckwithbacteria bacterium CG23_combo_of_CG06-09_8_20_14_all_47_9
TCATTCGGATCGTGAGCTTACGCATTTGCTCGCGCATATTGTTCTTCCGGAGGGCTTTGTTCCAAGCGCATCAAGTACCTGGCGCGTTCTTGAGGATGGTTCCGGATTGGAATGGCCGCTCGAAAGTCTTCCCGCGGAAACGACAACAACCGTAAGTGTTCAAGGCGCCTTCGCATCCGGAAGCGCGGGAAATCTTTCCGTTCAAGCGAGCGTAGGAACGAAGGCACTCACGAATTCCTTTTTAGCCATGAGTCGGGCGGAGGGAACAATTTCTGTATTGGCAGGCGACCTTGGTCTTACATTTGTTGTAAATGGATCAAACACGGATCGAACCATCCAGCCGGGTGATCCGCTTCGTATCACGATCGGTTATAGCAATATCAGCCCGGAAGATCTTGGAAATGTAGAAGTGAAACTTGGATTCGAATCGGTCGTAAATGGCGCAAGTACAACGGGAACAACGCTTCTGAATTGGAGTGAACTTGAAGACAGTCAAGGAGGTGTTTCAAGTACGCGGCCGCGCATACAGACCATTCAGTATGACAGGGATGTTATTCCACTTTTGAAAAAAATGGCGCCGCAGCAAGAAGGAACGATTGAGGTAGCTATTCCAAGTCTTCGCGTAGCTTCTGGAACACAAGACGCGGCGATTCGCCTGACGGTTGAAGGACGAGTAAAGACAGTTGGAAAGGATGAAGTAAATCGTTCCATTAGAACAAAACCGGTTCTTCTGCGCTATCGCACGGATGCTGATGTTTCCGTTCAAGCAAATTATTTTACGGAAGAAGGTGCTCCTGTTGGTTCAGGCCCACTGCCGCCGGTTGTCGGTGAAACAACCGCGTATCGCGTCACCTGGAAATTGGAAAAACATCTCCATGAGCTGTCAGATATAAAGGTTTCAGCCGTACTGCCGCAAACGGCGGCTTGGAGTGGAAAGACGCTGGTGAGCGCCGGCAATGTTTCCTATGATGAGGCAAGCAGAACGGTGACTTGGGCTTTGAATCGAATGCCTGCAGCCGTTTCAGATTTGGAGGTTTCCTTTGAGGTTCAAATCACGCCTGCGGAGCTTGATGTTGGAAGATTTGCTCAGCTCCTTGGGGAAACGCATGTAGAAGCGAATGATGCAGATGTATCGGAACAGCTTTTACGCTCAAAGCCACCGCTTTCCACGGACCTGCAAAATGATGAGGGTGCAAGAGGAAAAGGCGTTGTCCGAGCGAGAGAGTAGGGTTGACAAAACTACCATTTTAGGCTACGAAATAGATATGGAAACAG
>PCSQ01000055.1 GCA_002772455.1 Candidatus Beckwithbacteria bacterium CG23_combo_of_CG06-09_8_20_14_all_47_9
ATTTACCGGGATCGAGTTTAAACTTTTTTAAACAGCCGGAGGCACAGAAATAATACTGCCGGTTTTGATGCGTGGCCTTAACCACCGCGGTTTTAGGCGACAGCTGCATCGCACAAACCGGATCGTGGGCCAAAGGGGTAAGTTTTAATAAATTCTGATGCGGTAAAAAATTCCTGATTTTTTGATTTTTTAATTTATATAAAATTTCTTTGCCATTTCTTTTTGTGGCCACCACGCCTGCCTGACGTAAAACAATCAGGTGCTGGCTGATATTGGCCTGGGGCAAATCGAGCATCGAATATATTTGCGTTACCGTAAGGCTTTTTTGAGCAATTAAATTTAAAATTTCCAATCGCTTCGGGTGGGCCAGGGCTTGCAGCAGCTCGGCCTGTTGAACAAAAGGTTCTAAGTACATATTCGTATTTTAGAATATGTTATGAGTTTGTCAAGGCTTAAATATAAACATCAATAAAACATAGGTTAAACCTACAAGAGCATGGCTCAGCATAACACTGTAAATATTCCTGAATTTTAAAAAATTCCCAACCCAAATCCACCCTAAAAATAATGATCCCAAAGTTAACGGCAGAGTTTTAAACGGTATATGTATTAACATAAAAATTATTGTGGCATAAATCCTAATAAACAATTGATTGCTAATCACCAGACCCGCCCGATTAATTAAATACGATCGAAAGAGAATTTCCTGAAAAGGGACCGAAACAAGGCTGTAGCGAAAAACACTGACACTGACCGGGGAAATTCCGACTCCCGCCACTCCTAAGGGGAAAACGAAGTCGACAGGAAAAAATAAATAAAGAAGGGCAATAAAAAACATGGTTATCAGGGTTGGTCGGATCAGAACCATCATTGCCCGTTTAAAATTTGTCAGCTGAAAACCTAACTGTTTCCAACTCAATTGTTGCGACCAGGCAAATAAGGTTACATAAACTAATCCGCCTAACATTACCCAATTCCTGTAAATCAACCAGTCCGGAAAAAACTTTAATAATATTAACGGGAAAATTATCAACGCTATCGTTTCTGCAGCTAAAACTGATTTGCTTTTGTAAAATCCAGCTAACATATAAAATCTACTCTATCACACACCGGGTGTGTGA
>PCSQ01000072.1 GCA_002772455.1 Candidatus Beckwithbacteria bacterium CG23_combo_of_CG06-09_8_20_14_all_47_9
ACGAATCCACCAAAGGAAAAATACTGGCAGATATCCTCAAGGATGACGGATATGCAGACGTCGTCAAAGCGTATGTCAGCGGAGATATTGTTGATGGAGGCCAGAAAGTAGCCGCCCTTTGCGGAAGTAAGATCGTCGAATTAGTCCCTAAGTCTGTCCTTTCCAAAGCTCTAAATTCAGTAGCAGGATCACCCGGAGATATAGCTGCAGCCGGGAAAGCTCTCGGAAATATTGAGGCCGGTCAGTATAAAGACGCAGCAAAAATCATCGGCGAGCAGATTGCTGATAAATTTCTGGTCGTCACGGCCGGAAAAATTGCCGCGCAGGTGGTGGGCGCCCAGATTGAAAGCTGGAAAAATGCAGAAGTGGAGGCGGCATTCCAGGCATATAAAAACGGAGCCAACGGAGCGTTTTGGGGATATAACGTCGACAAAAAAGATTTTGATGCTGTTTGGATCCAAATGAAAGGGGCCAGCCGTCAGTTGGAAATTGAAGCAATCGTGAAAGAAAATGAAATCCGTAAAGAGGCTGGTATACCCACCCTCACCGAAAAAGAGGAAGATTCGGTCCGGGCAACCGTCAAAGAATCTTACCGCACCCAGTTTGCGACCCGAATAGAGAAAGACGCAGAAATTAAAAAGGAAGAAGAAAATCTGCGTACCATGGTAGAGGCCTTTCAAAAAGCCGACTTCTTTTACGGGGCGCTTGCCCCCGCTGGACTGGACAAAGGACTAAACTATGAGAACACCCTGGATGTTCTTTCCCATTTCATGAACAAAATGATGAACGATACCAATCGGTTTGAGCTATCAACCAAAGAGGGGCTCATCATGGACAAGGCAATATCAGTTAGCGATATTGTGCAGGGCGCCAGGATATTTTTTTCTTTACCAGACGGGAAGAAGAAATACGGGGAGTATCTTAAAAGCCGGTTTGGGATAAACCTGTATCCGAAATTATCCGATATTGCCGGAACGTGGGAGAACGGATCAATGACCGTAACGGATGTTATATTCTCTGATGAGTTTAAAAAAGCCATTGAAGAAGGCGCAAAAGGCATAGAAGAAAGCATACCAGGCAAAACAATATCGGAGAGTGAAGGGTGTGATTTTTCCAAGATTTATGAAGAGGTGAATAAGATGAAAGGAAAAGCG
>PCSQ01000038.1:0-555 GCA_002772455.1 Candidatus Beckwithbacteria bacterium CG23_combo_of_CG06-09_8_20_14_all_47_9
GTGTCTCGTGCGGACCGTGTGGACAGGCTGGAGGGACGGACTGTAATTGGAGGACTTCTTCTTGTACCCCTGTAACAACTACCTGTGGCTCGTGTTCTGTTAGTTGCGGTGGAGGAACTCGGACCTGTACCGATGGATGTAGTACCTGGTCCCAATCATGCAATACCCAATCTTGTTGTACCGACGCAGCCCCTGACGCACCCGTGATCTCAACGCCGACCAACAGTCAACAGCTCAGAGTAGATACCGCTACGACCATTGACTGGCCTGATATAGGGAGCTGGGGCATGGCCTGTACAAATCCTAGTAACCACTACGAAATGTGCATTAAAAGTAATGAGCCGGGGAGCTGTGACTACGTCGGTAATTGGAATCTAGGTACCACCTCACAGTACTCCTGGACACCGACAGTGGCTGATCCCAGCGTATGGATATATGCCGGCTCCCACAATGGCGTGCCACCTACAGTGTGGTCCAATTCGGTACAGGTCTGTGTCGAGGCCGTCTCGCCGACCGTCTCGACTTGGACAACGTGGCCGGCCACGCCAACCTATT
>PCSQ01000038.1:580-808 GCA_002772455.1 Candidatus Beckwithbacteria bacterium CG23_combo_of_CG06-09_8_20_14_all_47_9
CTGTAGTGAAACTTGCGTCACAGACGACTGCAGCGCGTATTTTACTAGCAAAGCCGGCTGTGACGTAGCGGCAAATTGTTCCTATGTTGGAGATACTCAGACAGAGACCAGGTGTAATGAGTGTGGGCCGACGACCGTGTATGGGGATCCTGATCCAGTTACCCAAACATGTCCTCTTGAGTCTTGTACTGAAAATTGCGGCACCGATGATTGTGCAGCTGTACCATT
>PCSQ01000038.1:815-957 GCA_002772455.1 Candidatus Beckwithbacteria bacterium CG23_combo_of_CG06-09_8_20_14_all_47_9
ACAGTAGCAATACCAGATCCAACATCAGTACTAGTGCCAGAGACAGTGCTTGTCGATGAAATCGTGGAAATACCACTAATTGGAGAGGTGAGCGAAAGAACAGGAGGGGTCTTGTCAATAGTAAAAGTAGCTTGAATGGCAT
>PCSQ01000038.1:1084-1226 GCA_002772455.1 Candidatus Beckwithbacteria bacterium CG23_combo_of_CG06-09_8_20_14_all_47_9
TCATCAAAATCTACACTGATTTGATAGTTACCATTAGACAAATTTTGGTTTGGACTACGAGTAATGGTAACTGCAGGAGGAGTAGTATCAATATTAAAACGTAAAACTTTCGCTGGGCTCATCCAACAAGTAGTTATTAATT
>PCSQ01000058.1 GCA_002772455.1 Candidatus Beckwithbacteria bacterium CG23_combo_of_CG06-09_8_20_14_all_47_9
AATTGCCAGCACATTCTGTTTTTGTTCGATAATAAAATCGGCTTCGCCGGATAGGCCGATGACCAAGCGCTCGTCAGGTTGGTCAAGACTGATTTCTATCGGGATAGTCACTCCGCCGCTTAAAGTCTTGACCCCTTCCTGATTGATAAAACTGACAGAACCGGTAAAGGTTTCGCTGGGAAAGGCGTCCAGGATAATATTGACAGGTTGACCCAAACGGATTTTCCCATAATCCACCTCATCTACCTGGGCTTTAAACCGGAGCGTGGACAGGTTAGATACTTTAATGTATTTGGTGGCTAAGTTGGCCGCGGTTAAGTTTTCCCCGGCTACCAAACCTCCGGTACTAATGACCGTCCCGGCAATAGGTGAAACCAGGACGGATTCTTTGGCGGCTAAATCGGCGATTTCGACGTCCAAAACCGCTTTGTCCAGATCATACTGGTTTTTGGCTAAAATCCGGCTAATAGTGTCAGTCAAAACTTTATCCCGGTAAGTGACTTTGAGGTCTTCGTCAAAATCGGCTCTTTCTTTGGAAAAGTCTAAGAGGTATTTTTGCAAATTTTTTTCCAGGGTTTTTTTATCCATCGAGGCGACGGCCTGCCATCTGTTCACCTGATCGCCTTTTTTGACCTTGAGCCAAACTACCTTGCTGGGAATATTAAAACGCAGTTCCGCTGAATTTTGCGCTTCCAGTTCCCCGGAGCCATTTACCGATTCAACCAGGTCCTGTCGTTTCACCTCGACCATGCGCCATTCTTTTTTGTTGTTTTTAGCGGTGAAATAAAAGAAAACCAAGGCGACTAAAATAATGGCGATGATATACCACTTTAGCTTGACTATATTTTTTGGCATATTAAATCCGACAGGTCTTGAGCCGCCTGCCGGGAATCCTTTCTCCGCTGATGATAAAAAGGAGACAAGGTAAAACTAATAATCGAAGTCGTTATGGCAAATATCGTTTGATAAGTCAGCTTTCTGGTAAAATCGATCCCGCCGATTAATTCCCGGACAAATTTAATTAAATTTTGCCGCAAATCAATCACGACAGCCAAGATAGGAATCCGCTCATCACTACTTGGACCCAAAGTAGTCAGTAGAGAAATCTCCGGATGTTTGATTTTAAAATCCAGAAAAGTCTTAATTAATTTAAACAAGATACTTGAAGGCAGAATGGTGTCGGC
>PCSQ01000025.1 GCA_002772455.1 Candidatus Beckwithbacteria bacterium CG23_combo_of_CG06-09_8_20_14_all_47_9
TTTTTTCGACGGTCTGGTACTCAAATTGGCCGGTGGTTTCATTCAAAGATAAAACTTGGTCGTTAGGAACAATATCTTTTATTTTTTTGTAGCCGGCAGAGGTGCTGATTAGGGAGTTTTCCTCAATGCATTGGCCCGAGCGGTCAACGGTGAATTTTTCGGTTTCGGAGGCGCCGGAGGAGAGATTTAACAGATCGCCGGTGGCGGTATCGTTGCCCACATAGCCGGAAATTAAGTGGCCGGAGGTCAGGTTGGCATTGGTCGCCCTAATAAAATTTTGAGTGGTGGTGGAGCCGGTTAAGTTCAAACTGCCGGTGCCGTCGGGGGCAATGGTGATGGCGCCATTGGTGCCGGTATCGGTAGTGATAGTTAAAGCCTGGCCTTTGATGGCAAAGGTGCCGGAACTGGAGTAGACCATGGGGGAAGCGGCCGCCAAAACCAGATCACCCTCTTGGGTTAAGACCGGAATTTGGTCGGCCGAAGCGCTGGCGGACGGCGGAAAGCCCTGCAAAGTTTCGGCGTTTAAGGCATAACCGACGGTGGCGATGCGCTGGCGGGGAGTGGCCTCGGGATCGACTTCGACGGTGACCCCCAGCCATAAATTGACGTTTTCAGTAAAAACCGACGAGGCGATTGACTGTTCCGTGCCCAAGGTGACCGAGAAAATGCCGTCCTGGTCGGGATCGATATACCTTAATTCTTCCCAGAGTTTGGCCGAGCCGGAGGCGGTTTCGTTATTATAAACGATGAAGCGGACGTCGGTCGGGGTGGTGATCGGGTTGTCCGACGAATCAGTTAATCTGGCCTGGAAAGACAGGTAGCGGTTGGGCGCGGCCGGCGAGGGCGCTTGAGGATAGGCCTGGCCGATACCGGCTTCTTTGAAAATTTGATTATAGCCGAAGACGGCCAAAGCGGTGGAAAACAAGACAAGGATCGAAAGGTGGAGATAAGAGGAGATGCGGGAGTTGGTGTAACGTTGGTAGAGGCCGGTGAGGTTCGACCTGGTTGGTACTCTGACAAGGTCGAACCTTGTCATCTCTATTTCCGGCCGGGCCCAGGCGGAAAATTTTTTGATCGAGGCTAATTTCCGGTCGAGCGTCGCTTCCGGTACGCCCCTG
>PCSQ01000124.1:0-17423 GCA_002772455.1 Candidatus Beckwithbacteria bacterium CG23_combo_of_CG06-09_8_20_14_all_47_9
GTATTTACGGGTTAAGGTCCGGCCGTCATTAAGGCCGATCGTCGCCCGGAAAATCATCTCCGAAAGATTTTGGTGGTAGGTGCAGACATTGCCGGAGCAGGTGCCGAACACCAGCTCTTTTTGGGTGTTGCCCAAAGCCGGATCGTGAGACCCGTCCACTCCTTGACCAACCTCACCGGCTTGATAGGTCAATAAATAACTCAAACTCTTGGCTTTGCCTAAATTAGTTAAAGTTAAAAGCAAGGCCTGCCGGTCACCCCGCAGTTTCAAACCGGTTCCCGGCAACGAGGCGTTAGCCGCCACCGCTTTTCGGGCCGGCAGTTTTTTTCTGGCCTCGACGGGAGACGGAAACAGTAAAAAGATCACCAGCAATAAAATTATCATTAAGATCATGATATACTTTTAAGTGGAATGAAGTCAAAACAAATCAAGTGGATCGCGGCAGTCTTAATTTTCCTGGCAACCACCGCCTGGGCTTGGTGGCAATTAAAACCAAAAAACAAAGAAATCCCCCAGCAGGAAATCAACATTAAGCAGGCCGAAATTCCCCAGGCAGAAACCGTCACCTACGAAGATTGGTCGGGATTTAAGTTTGACTACCCCGATATTTTAACGATTAAAGAGGTCGAACTGGATAACCCCGAGGTTTACTCGTCCCTGGAAATTTCCGGCACCGACGGCAAACGGTTAATGATTCGGGTCAGCGACACGCAAATGACTGACTTAGTTGAATGGCAAAAAAGTTTTAACCGGCAAAATTCCGTCAGAAAAATCGACCAAACCACCCTGGCGGATCTGCCGGGCCTAAAACTGCAATACGGCGCCCCGGAAATGATGCTGACCGTGGTCATCGACAGCGGCGTGATTTACGAAATCAAAAATCAGGCCGATACCGGTTTTTGGGACCGCACCCACAACGACCTGGTGGCCGGCTGGCAGTTTACTGCGTCGGCCGCCACCAATACGGCCGGCGGCGCCGGCACCAATGAAGCCGTCACCCTAGTTGAAGAAACTGTCGAATAATATGGGCCATCTTCCTCTCTTCTGGTACCGGGCAACGGTAATTTGGTGGCCGCGGCTGTTAAAAAACCTGACAATTTTCCTGGATAACCAATTGGCGGCCAGCGTTAATCTGCGGATGTTTTTTATTCCCATGTTCCAGGACACCAGTGTTTTAGGCCGGATCTTAAGCTTAATCGTCCGCGTTAGCCGCATCCTGATCGGTTCACTGGTTATCGGTTTAACCCTGACTGCCGGCTGTTTGTGGTTTTTATTATGGCTGGCAATTACCCCAATTTTTATCTTGATTTGGCCGCTGGATATTCTCTTTCAGCTAATCAAGGGCCAATCTAATTTGACTCCGGAAACTAAAATTTTAATTAAACACAGCCGGAATGAGCCCAACATCCTCAAACAGCAACTGATCAAAGACAAAGCCGCCGCCAATTTGCTTAACCGCCTGGAAATCGCCCCGCCTGCCTTTACCGGTTTAACCGCTCCGCTAACCGTCGCCGACTGGCTCAAACTGGCGGCCCTGGAAATTTCCGGACCGGTGGCCCCGGCACACCTGATTTTAGCCATGCTCAAATTAAATCAGTGGCGCTGCCAGTTGGCGGCAACCACCTCTGCCTGGCTGGAAAAAATGAGGCGCTGGCAAAAAACGCCGTTTTTATGGGAAGCGGCTTATATTGTCCGGCCGATCGGCGGGGTTGACCGCGGCCAGATCGGCATTCCCACTCCCACCCTTGACCGCTACAGCCTCGACTTAACCCGGGCCGCTCAAAAACATCAGCTGGCAGAAATGATCGGCAAAGGCAAAGCCGTGACTCAATTGGTCAAAATTTTGTCGCGGAAAAACAAACACAATGCCTTAATCATCGGCGAACCGGGCAGCGGCAAAACCACCCTGGTCAAGGCTTTAGCCCAGGAAATTGTCCGCGGCGTGGGCGTTGCCAGTTTGCGTTTTAAACGCCTGGTAAGCCTCGATACCAGCCGCTTGGCCGCCGGGGCCGGCAGCGCCGAACTGACCGCCAGGATCGAACAGGTTATTGCCGAAATCAAAGCCGCCGCCAATATTATCCTGTTTGTCGATGAAGTCCACCAAATGGCGATCGTTAACCAGGACCAGCCGGAAAGCAGTGATTTATTCCGGGCGCTGGAGCCGGTCCTGGACGAAGGCAGTTTTTTATTCATCGGGGCGACGACAACCGAAAATTATAAAAAATATCTGGCCCCTAACGAAGCCTTTTCCCGCTTGTTTGAAACAATCGAACTGCCTGAAGCCTCTCCGGAAGAAACCGAACAATTACTGGAATATTTAGCCTGGCAGAGGGAACAAAGCGAGCGGGTCTTGGTTACCCGCCGGGCCATAACCCGGATCGTCGAACTGGCCGGACAATACTTCCACGACCGGGTCCTGCCGGACAAAGCCGTTAATTTACTGGATGAAGCTGTGGCCCAAGTAACCACCAGCGGCAATAATTTAGTTACCTCGCAAACCATCGACCAGCTGGTCACCGAAAAAACCAAAATACCGGTCATCGGCATCAGCCAAAACGAGGCGCAAAGTTTACTGCACCTGGAAGATAATCTCCACCGGCGGGTCATCGGTCAGGAGACGGCCGTCAAAGCCGTGGCCCAAGCGATCAGACGGGCGCGGACCCAGCTCAAAAATCCCGGCAAACCGATCGCCGGCTTTTTATTCGCCGGCCCGACCGGGGTCGGCAAAACCGAAACCGCCAAAGCTTTGGCCCAGGAATTTTTCGGCAATGCCCAGGTCATGATCCGCCTGGACATGAGCGAGTTCCAAACCATGGAAAGCGTCGACCGGCTGCTGGAACTTTTAACCGATGCCGTCCGCCACCAACCCTATACCCTGGTACTGCTGGATGAAATCGAAAAGGCCCATACCAAAGTCATTAATTTATTTCTGCAGGTTTTAGACGACGCCCGTTTAACCGATCTAAACGGCAAGACCGCTGATTTTGCCAACACGATTATCATCGCCACCACCAACGCCAAAAACCTGAAAAAGGCCTTTAGCCCGGAATGGCTGAACCGTTTCAGCGCCATTATCACTTTCGCCCGATTAAGCCCGGTCCAGATTGAAGCGGTGATTAAACTTAAACTCAAACTGCTGCAGCAAACCCTGGCCAAACAAGAAATCAAGCTGGAATTTGCCCCGCCGGTGGCCAAAATTTTAGCCAAGGCCGCTTTTTCCGACGAATGGGGCGGCCGCCAGGCTGACCGGATTATCCAAAATCAGGTCGAATCGGTCGTTGCCGAAAAAATCCTCAAAAACGAAATTGTCAAAAATCAGCCATATTTATTTTCTTTATGAAAGCCAAATTAGACGAATTGGCCATCCGCCTGGAAAAACTGCTGATCCTGGGGAATTTTGACGCCAAAAAGCAGACATTGGCTAAACTAAAAACCAAAAGTGAAGCTCCCGGTTTATGGCAGGACCAAACCAAGGCTAAAACTATCCTGAAGCAGTTAACTGATTTACAAACCGAAGTCGATAATTTACAACAGCTTCTGGACAAAATTAACTCCGCCCGGGAAATCGTCGATGCCGTCAACGAAACCGACCTTAATCAGCTGGAGTCTGAACTGACCGCTTTAGAAAAAATCAAGTGGCTGTCCGGGCCGTACGACCGGGGCAGCGCAATTGTCTCCATTCATGCCGGCCAAGGCGGCGCCGAGGCCATGGATTGGGCCGAAATGTTAAAACGGATGTATTTAAGGTATTGCCAGGGTAAAGGCTGGTCCACGGAAATTACTAACGAAAGCCCGGGCGAAGAGGCCGGGATAAAAACCGTCACTTTTACGGTTGACGGCACCCTGGCTTACGGCTATCTCCGGCGGGAGCGCGGCACCCACCGGCTGGTCCGGCTCTCTCCTTTCAACGCCAACAACCTGCGCCAAACCTCGTTCGCCCTGGTCGAAGTCCTGCCGCTGCTGCCCGATGAAGCCAAAGAGATTGAGATTAAAGACGACGATCTGGAAATCAGTTTCTCCCGGGCTTCCGGTTCCGGCGGGCAAAACGTCAACAAGGTTTCCACCGCTGTCCGGCTCAAGCACTTGCCGACCGGGATCGTGGTCGAGTGCCAAACCCAAAGGTTCCAGGAGCAAAACCGCAAGACTGCCTTGAAAATTTTAACCGCTAAGCTGTGGGCCATCGAAGAAGCCAGGCGGGAACAGGAAATCAGCCGGCTCAAAGGCAAACATCAACCGGCATCGTGGGGCAGTCAAATCCGCTCTTATGTACTCCAACCATACAAACAGGTGAAAGACCTGCGGACCAATCATGTGGAAACCGACCCAACGGCCGTTTTAAACGGGAAATTAGACGGGTTGATTGAAGCGGCGCTGGCTTTGGGGTAAACTGTAGCTATATGATCCAACCATTAAATCTAAACGGCGAACCCGTTACTCCCAAGAAATCTCTGCCGGTTAAACTACTGGCCGGGTTAGTCATGATTATTATTGCCGGCGTCTTATCCGGCTATGGCTTATTTAACCTGAAAAGAAACGGGGCCGGACCGAAAAAATTAAGAACCGAAGTCACCGGTACAGCCGCGGTCGGCGAAAGCTACGGCGTCGCCGATACTAAGGTCTTTACCGACTCGGCCGAAGGCGAAGTTACTGCCGGCGGCGTTGACGGCGAAGGTTCACACCATTTAATCCGTGAGGGCGGCGAATCCCAATACGTTTACCTGACTTCCTCGATTATTGACCTGGACCAATTTGTCGGCCGGAAAGTTAAGGTTTGGGGTCAAACCTTCCAAGCCCAAAAGGCCGGTTGGCTGATGGACGTCGGCCGCCTGGAAATCGTCCAATGATCGTTTTTGAAAAAGTCTCCAAACAATTTAGTGACTCCACGACCGCTCTGGACCGGGTCTCTTTCCAAATTAAAACCGGCGAGTTTGTGTTTTTAATCGGTCCGTCGGGCGCGGGTAAAACTTCGGTCATGAAACTATTGCGGCGGGAAATATCTCCCAGCGGCGGCACAATCATAATCGAAGATAAAAATTTGAACGCCATCCCCAAAAAAGACATTCCGGCGTTAAGACGAAGCCTGGCTATGTGCTATCAGGACTTTAAATTATTAAACGACCGGACGGTAGCCGAAAACATAGGTTTAAGCCTGGAAATTGCCGGGGTGGCCGAAGAGAAAAAAAATGACCTGGTCAAAGAGGTGTTAAAAAAAGTCGGCCTGGAGAAAAAGGGCAATTTTTTTCCGGTTCAACTATCCGGCGGCGAACTGCAGCGGGTCGGCATCGCCCGGGCCATCGTGGCTAATCCTAAAGTAATTTTAGCCGACGAGCCCACCGGCAACCTGGACCCGGAAGCCGCGTTTGATATCTTAAAACTGCTTAAGGAAATCAATTTAGCCAAGACGACCGTCATCGTCGCCACCCATAACGTGGAGCTGGTCAACAAATTTAAAGAACGGGTGATCGAACTAAAGCACGGTCAGATTATCCGCGATGCCAAAAAGGCCAAATATGCCAATGAGTAAAATCTTCACCCAAATCCGCCGCAGTCCGTTCCAGGCCTTGGCCGGAATCATGATTACCACTTTAACATTGCTGGTAATTTCTGTTTTTACCTTGATTTCTTTCGGCTCGCTTAAAATTTTAAAATATTTTGAGTCGGCCCCCCAAGTCATCGCTTTTTTCAAACCGGGGGAGGACTTAACCGATATTGCTATTGCCAATATCCGGGCTCAATTGGAATCAAGCGGCCGGCTGAACCAGTTCCGCTATGTTTCGACCCGCGAGGCAGAAGCGATTTACAAAGAAAAAAATAAAGACAACCCCTTGCTTCTGGAGCTGGTCGATTATAATATTCTGCCGGCTTCGATCGAAATTTCCGGCAAAACTTTGGACGATTTACCCTTGCTGCGCAATCTGCTGATCGGCCAGGAAGGGGTCGAAGACATTGTTTATTACGAAGACATTGTCCAAAGCCTCTCCAGCTGGATTAATAACATCAAAGGGTTCGGCGCCGGCGTTATCGGTTATTTGACCATTGAGTCTATTTTGATAATTTTGGTGATCGTCGGCCTGCAAATTGCCAGCCGGCGGGAAGAAATTGATATCTTAAGGCTTCTGGGGGCCACCCCTTGGTTTATCCGCCTGCCCTATATTCTGACGGCAGTCGCTTACGGCCTACTCGGCAGTTTTATTGCTTGGGGGCTATCTTATTTACTCCTGCTTTACTCCACTCCATGGTTGGCCCAATGGCTGCAAGACATTCCTTTACTCCCCGTACCGGTGTGGTTTATGTTCTTGCTTTTGGGCGGAGAGCTGATGTTTGGGGCGCTCATCGGTGCGGTCGGCAGCTTAGTGGCTACCCACCGTTTTTTAAAGGAATAGTTCATGCGCACGATTATTGTCCTCTGGCTATTACTGATAGCGGTTACTTCTGTCGTTCTGGCGGCCGATAACTGCATCGGTATCTCAGATTTAGACGAAAAAGTTACTTGCTACGAAAGAAAAATTCAGGAAAACCAGGGCCGGCAAAAAACCCTGGCCGGCACAATTGCCTATCTGGATAATAAAACGAAACTGACCCTGTCCCAAATCGAAAAAACCGAAACTGACATTAAAACCCTGGAAGAAGAAGTCAATGTTTTAACCGTAAAAATCAGCAACCTGGACATAAATTTAAGCGATGTCTCCCGGCTGCTGATCGCCCGCGTGGGCGAAGCTTACAAGCGGCATTCCGTCAACCCGACCCTGCATTTATTGACTGCCGGCGGCTTGACTGATTTCCTGGAACGGGCCAAGTATCTCAAAGCCGCCCAGCAAAACGACCAAAAACTTCTTTTGGAAATGCAGCAATCACGCAATTTAAGCCAGCAGCAAAAAGAGTTAAAAGAACAAAAACAAACCGACTTGGAAAATTTAAAAAAACAGCTGGCCACTCAAAACGCTTCCCTGCTGCAGCAAAAATCGGTCAAAACCAATTTACTGGATCAAACAAAAAACGACGAGCAAAGATACCAGCAATTGCTGACGATTGCCAAGGCCGAATACCTGGCCATTCAGGACATTATCGCCCATAAAGGCAAAGAGACTGCGGCCGGGCACGTTGATGCCGGCGATAAAATCGCCAGCATCATTCAGGGAGCCTCCTGTAACTCCAACGGTACCCATGTCCACTTTATTGTCAGTGAAAACGGTGCCGCCAAAAATCCGTTTGACTGGTTAAGCGGTAGCGTTGATTGGGTCGACAATTCCGACGGCGACCAATTTAATCCCCACGGCAATTGGACCTGGCCGATTAAATCTAAGGTTAAATTTAACCAGGGTTATGGCGTGACTTCGTTTGTCCAAACCTATCACTGGTACCCGTTTCATAACGGCATTGATATTAACAGCGAATCAGCCAACACCGTCATGGCGGTTAAACCCGGGACTTTATATAAAGGCAGTTACATTGGCTGGAATGGCTGCACCTTACCCTATGTTCGCGTCGATCATGACGAAAACAGCCTGGAAACGCTTTACCTGCATGTGATCTATTAATACGGCAATCTATATCTATCCAGTACGGCCGTTTAGATCAGGTATAGATTTGATTAATTCCCAAGCCTGTTCTCCTAACCAATCATCCGGCAACAAATCAAACGGCAGCTGCGGATCATCTTGAAGAATCGAGAAAAAATGGGGCACAGTTTCCGATTGAAGTTCTTTACCTTTCCAGCGATCCAAAAATTCCCAGTAGCGCCGGTTCAGTTCATCTAACTGATAAACCCGGGCCACTAAACCGCGATTGTCTTCTTCACCGATACTGCCGTTTTTACCCAAATCCGAAACCAAAACTAAACCAATTAAATCATTTTTTGCAACAAACTCTTCCAGAATTATTTTCGGATTATAAGGGGTTAACCAAACTGATTCCTGCAGCAAACCACAGCCAACTGTTTTTAACAATCGGCGTAAACGATTGCGTTCAACTTTTTTAAGTTCAGGAATATCGTAACTAATTAAATAGAGGTGCTTATCCCAAGGGCGAGATTCAAGATAATTGGGTAAAATTGACGCTATCCGCTTCCGGCCCTGATCGGTAATTTGTGGCGCCAGTAATGAACCGCGGACATAATCAATCAAACCTTTTTGTTTCAACTGATAATAAACCTGCTTAATCTTCGGTTCGGTAAACGATTCTTCTCCCTCTTCTCCGAGTCTCACAAAAAAATCACCGACAAACTTTCCCCTGCCCAAATCCCAAGATAAACCAAGCAGGACTAAATCACTCATCCGGCTGGCCAAGCCCCAACTAAAATTTTTGATTCTTCGCTTTCGAGAAATATCAGCAAATTTCCCCATCAATTAATTCTATACCTAATGAGTGCGGCCGTATAGGTCAAATAAAGAATTGCAATATAAAAATAGTTTAAGCTATCATGATCTCAACAAGACATGAAATCTGCCTGGCTGGTTTTCATCGGGATTTTACTTAACTTCTTATTTTTATTTCCAGTCCAGCCGATCTTAGCCCAGGTAAAAATTAATGAATTTGTGGTTGATGCTGACCCGGAATGGGTCGAATTCTATAATGCCAGTGACAGTGCCGATTACTTAAAAACTTATTGGCTCGATGATGATGAAAAATTTGATGATGATTCCGGTTCCAGCGCGAAAAAAAATCTGACAAACCTTAATATTAATAATCTCCATTATCCTTACTTTGAATTACCGTTATCAATCTTTAATAATACCACTGCCGACTGGGTGGTAATTTTTGATAATACCGGTTATCTCATCGACAAATATCAATATACTTCAAGCCCAGGAAAAAATATCGCCATCGGCAGAAATCCCGACCATGAAGGTGGTTTTTTCACACTTGAGGAATTAACCCAGGGAAGAACTAATGCTTTGCCGGTAAAATCTCCTGAACCAACCCTGTCTCCTTCTGCCAGTCCGAGTCCGTCATCGACAAGCTCGAACCAAACGACCACACCACCATCACCAACTCAAAACCCGTCGCCTTCACCCACCCCCCAGCCGTCAAAGATCTACCGGGTAAAAGAGATTACCCTGTTAAATCTTTCCCCCGAACCGGTCCTGGGCACAACCAGCGGCCAAACCGACCCAGACTTTTCGGCCAACCGGCAGGTAGCTATCATACTGATAACTACCGGGGCTGGATTACTGCTGGCAGTAACCTTTATAATAGTAAGATCATGGCGCAAAAAATAAGATTATGGCTGCCGGTTCTAATCTGGATGGGGGTGATTTTTACTTTCTCGGCCATGTCAATAAACGGCCAGGCAAAATTCAGCTGGCCGGATTTTATTATCAAGAAAACCGCCCATGTCACCGAATACGCCATTTTATTCTGGCTAACTTACCGGGCCAATAAATCTTTTAAATATAGCCTGATAATTTGTTTACTTTTTGCCCTGTCTGACGAATGGCACCAAACCTTAACTCCAGGCCGCGAGGGCACTTTACGGGATGTTGGTTTTGACAGCCTGGGTACACTCTTATCCTTAACCTGGTTAAAAAGCCGGGTATGAAAATTTTAGTTACCGGCGGCCGCGGCTACATCGGCGGCATTACCGCGGCGCTGCTGCAGCAAAACGGGCACCAAACTATTATTTATGATTTGAAAAACGGCCGGGATATTAAAGACACCCGTCGGCTGGAAAAAACTTTGAAAGCCGAAAAAATCGAAGCCGTGCTGCATTTTGCCGCTTATATTGAGATGGGAGAGTCGATAATTAATCCCCAAAAATACTTTGACAATAATTTTTTGGGTTCGCAAAGCCTATTAGAAGCCATGGTGGTGGCTGGCATAAATAAAATAATTTTCTCCTCCACTGCCGGAGTCTATGGCAATCCGGCCAGAATCCCGATCCGGGAAACCGACCGGAAACTGCCGGAAAATCCTTACGGCCAGAGCAAATTAATGACCGAGGAATTACTGCGGTTTTATGACCGGATTTACGGCATCAAATCAATCAGCCTGCGCTATTTCAACGCCGCCGGGGCCACTTTGGACGCCAAAATGGGCGAGGCCCACCAGCCGGAAAGCCACCTAATTCCCAATGTCATCCGGGCGGTTTTAAACAATAAAGAGTTTATTTTGCACGGCAACAATTATCCCACCCAAGACAGCACCTGTATCCGCGACTATATCCAGGTTTTAGACCTGGCCCAGGCGCATATTTTGGCCTTGAAAGCTTTGATGACCGGCCGGCAAACCGATGTCTTTAACGTCGGCACCGGCCAAGGTTATTCCAATCTGGAAGTGATTAAAATGATCGAAAAAATCAGCGGTCAACCGGTCAAATTGACCATCGGCCCGCGGCGCCCGGGCGACGCCAACGAGCTGGTCGCCGACCCGGCTAAAATTAAACAGACGCTAAAATGGCAACCCCAATATTCCGATTTAGCCACAATTATCCGCACCGCCTGGCACTGGCACAAAAACCAGGCTACAATTTAATCATGGGCTTGTTTACCACGCTGATCTACCAGCCGTTTTTTAACTTGCTGGTAGGTATTTACTGGATTTTGGGCCAAATCGCTCCGGCCGCCGCCGATATGGGCGTCGCCGTCATTGTCTTTACCATAATTTTCCGGATTATTTGGCTGCCGATTTCTTTTGCTTCCGGCCGCTCGGCCAAAGAACGCCACGAAATTTCCTTAAAAATAAAAGAGATTCAGCAGTCTTTTTCCCAGGAGCCGGTCAAATTACAGGCGGAAATTAAAAAATTGACCCGCAGCAACCGCCGCATCATATTCATGTCCAGTATTAATTTATTTTTCCAAATTATGGTGATGCTGATGCTCTACCGGATTTTCACCACCGGCTTAGAGGGAGCTGATTTCCATTTAATCTACAGCTGGCTGCCGCCGCACCCGGAACAGTTTAATCTGACTTTTTTGGGAAAATTCGATCTGGCTCACCCCAATTGGATTTTAAACTGGATTAATACCGGGGTGATTTTTGCGGCCGAGCTTTTATCCAGCCTCTTATCCCCTTTTCCCACCGGGCGGACTGAACTAATGAGTTTATTTGTTCTGCCTTTAGGAGCGTTTACTTTCTTCGCCTATATGCCGGCGGGGAAAAAACTGTTTGTCATTACTACCTTACTGTTTTCCATCGTTCTAATGCTGGCAAAACTGGTCAAAATAGTTTATTATGAATCTAGGTCGCGCTTACGCAAAGTGGCTTATGGCTTGATAATAAAATAATATGGATTTTGACAAATTGGTAGTGTCATTTTTAGTCGATGAGTTTGTGGGCGGGTTTTTCGTCTCGGTGCCACCCGGGCACGTCGCCTGCATTCATGATCTGGGCCGGGGCGTGCTAAAAACAGTCTGGAAACCGGGACTGCACTTAAAAATCCCTTTTTGGCAGAGGGCCAAGCTGTTTAACGCCCAAATTCTGGAATACTTAATCCGGCATAATTTTGATTTAACCCACCCGGAAGCTTTAGGCGATGAACCGATCACCGGTAAAACCACCGACGGCAAAAATATTCAAATCGAAGGCTCAATCCTCTTAAAAATCGATAAAAACCGGGCCAATGAGCTGTGGGAGAATATCGGCGATAATTTTGTTTCCAAGATCGTCCGGCCGGTTGCCCGCAGCCGGATGCGCAGTGTTTTATCCGAGGTTTCCCTGGCACAACTGACCAGCTACCGCACCCAGGTAGAAGAAAAAATTAAAAAAGAGCTGGGTGAAGTTTATTCGAAAATCGGCATCTCCTGCGAGAAATTTTTGCTGTCCGAGGTTAAAGACCTGGGTAATCTAAAAAGCGACAAAGACGACAAAGTGGTACTAACGGCTTAAAAAGGCAATTCTTAAAACTTCGTCCAGGTGGGAAACAAAGTGAAATTTAATTTCGTGTTTGACTGGTTCCGGCACTTCCCACAAGTCTTTTTGGTTATTTTTTGGCAAGATCAGAATAGTAATACCCGCCCGGTGGGCAGCGATGACTTTTTCTTTGACCCCGCCGATCTCCAGCACCCGGCCGCGCAGAGTAATCTCGCCGGTCATGGCGACGGTTTTTTTGACTTTCTTATTGGTCAACGCCGAAATCAACGCGGTCGCCATGGTGATTCCCGCCGACGGCCCGTCTTTAGGCACTGCCCCTTCGGGCACGTGCAGATGAATATCGTTTTTGTAGTAAAAATCTTTATCAATTCCCAACGGTTTCCAGCGTGACCGGACGTAAGAAATCGCCGCCTGGGCCGATTCTTTCATGACGTCGCCCAATTGCCCAGTCAGGGTAATTCTCCCCTTGCCGGGAACCACCGAAACCTCGATAAATAACACGTCGCCGCCGGACTGAGTCCAGGCTAAACCGGTAGCCAGACCGACTTCATCCCGTTTCTCTTTCATAACCGGCAAAAACCGGGCCGGACCAAGGTAATCGTCCAGTTGTTTCGGGGCAACCGCAAATTTACCTTTTTTACCGGAAGCAATCTTTTTGGCAATTTTGCGCATAATTTTATTGATCTCCCGTTCCAAATTTCTGACCCCGGCCTCACGGGTATAACTATCAATAATCTTCTTGAGCGCCGTTAAAGCCAGCTTCACCTTAGCCTTATCCAGACCATTATTAGTTAAAGCCTTAGTGATTAAGTATTTTTTACCGATCGCTTCTTTTTCGTCGGCGGTATAGCCGGAAAAACGGATGACTTCGAGCCGATCACGCAATGCCGGCGGAATCGTATCCAAAATATTAGCCGTGGTAATAAACATTACTTGGGACAGGTCAAACGGCACTTCCAGATAGTGATCGGAAAATTCCCGGTTTTGCTCCGGATCCAAAGCCTCGAGCAGGGCCGCTGACGGATCACCGCGGAAATCATTACCAACTTTGTCAATTTCATCAAGCATAAATACCGGGTTGTTAGAGCCGGCAGTTTTAATCCCCTGAATGATCCTGCCGGGCAGAGCGCCAATGTACGTCCGGCGGTGTCCGCGGATTTCGGCTTCATCGCGGATGCCGCCCAAAGACACTTTGACAAACTTGCGCTTCAAAGCCCGGGCGATCGACCGACCAAGCGAGGTTTTCCCTACTCCCGGCGGGCCGACAAAACACAAAATCGTCGGGCCGGTACCCCGATTCTCTTGTTTCTGTTTCTTCTTTAGCTGCATGACCGCTAAATATTCCAAAATCCGCTCTTTGACTTCCTGTAAACCATAGTGATCGGCTTCCAGGATTGACTCTGCAGCTTTAATCGTCACTTGATTGGGAGTGGAAATGCTCCAAGGCAGTTCACATAACCAATCCAGGTAAGTCCGCAAATACCCGGTTTCCGGATTATAGGCGTGCATCTGCCGCAAACGGTCGAGTTCTTTGACGGCCCTGGCTTTAACTTCATCGCTCATCCCGGCTTTGGCAATTTTCTCTTTATAATCTTTAATATCCTTATCTTCATCATCCTCGCCTAATTCTTTTTGGATCGTCCGCATCCGCTCCCGCAGGACATTTTCCCGCATCGATTTGTCAAACTTTTTTTGGGTTTTGTTATAAATTGTCCGTTCAATTTCCAGAATTTTTAATTCCTGGGCCAGATGGTCGGAAACTGCCTGAAGCCGTTTCTTGACGCTTATCTCTTCCAACAGGGCTTGTTTCTTGGCAGTCTCGACATCCAAATTAGTCGAAACCTGATCGGCCAATTCCGAGGCAGACACTCCCCCCATCACCCTCATAAACATCAAAAAATCCACCGACTTACCCAAATTGACCGCGGTTTTAAAACTATTGCTGACCAATTTGGTCAAGGCCGTCATTTCGTCGGAAACTTCCGTGGTTTCCGGTAATTCCTCCACCTGGGCCAATAAAAACGGTTCCCGGGCAGTCATCTGATTAATTTTGACCCGGCTCATGCCTTTGACCAAGGCGTTGATTTCACCGTCGATCTTTAAAATCCGCTCGATACTGCAAAGCGTCCCGATGGTGTAAATATCATCAATTCCCGGTTCATTAGCCTGCGAGTTTTTCTGGGTGACAAACACAATCAATCGGTCAACCCGAAACGCAGCCTCAACGCCGGCATTGCTTTTCGGCCGGCCGAAAGTCAACACTGTCTCGGTGTGGGGAAAAACTACTCCCTCGCGCAGTGGAACTAAAGGCACGGTATGCAGAATATTTTTTGCCCTGGACCCGAGTAAAATCGCCATAATTTAGCAGTCTAAACTGCTGATTGCTAACTGTCAAGTCCCATTATTAATTCTCTTAAAGTTGCTTCGGGGTTTGGGCTTTTGGCCAATTCTGATGCTACTAATACCCCCTTGCCGCCGGCTTGAAAAGATTTCCGGACATGTTCGGTTGTCCGGATGCCCCCGCCGACGATGAGAGGCGTCTGGGCCGCCGCGACTGCCTGCTTAACCAGGTCAAAATGGGCCTCGATCATCGCCACCGGCCCGCCGATTAACTTGGGGTCTTCAAAACCAATATAGTCAGGCTGTAATCCATTGGTTTTTTTAATCAATTCAATCGAGTCGGTAATAATCATTGTTTTTAATCCTTCCCGACGGCAGAGTTTAACCGTGGCGGTAATAGTTTCAAGGTTAAGTGGATGATCAGAATGATTTAACAACACGCCGCTGGCCGCCGCCAAACCCACCGGATCAACGTATTGACCCCAAATCTCCAACTCCGGCAAGGCCTGTTTAACCCGGTAAATATCGACCGCCTGCAGACAGGGGATTACCCGTTTGTCTTTTATCAGCCGGCAAAGTTTTAAAGTATTTTCCCCGCTGGTTTCTTCATAAATTTTAAAATTTAAAAAGATCATAGGTTTATTTTACTGGCATTCAATTTCTTTAGCTACCGAGCAAATGTCCTCTTCTAATAATTCCTCGCAGGCGCCGATCTTAATTTTTCTTACCTGCTTGGCCGGAAAGGTCTTAATTTCCTCACTGGTTGATTCCAAAATTTTAACCACCTGGGTTTTAATCGTTTCACCCAATACCTGGCTGACTTCATCGCTGTTTAAACTCTTCAGATCGTCAACAGAAACCCCGTCTTCCAAGCTGTCAACTAAAGCACCCTGAACTCCCTGGATTAATTCCGACCGCTCTAATCCCGGCCAGAATTTTTGGCCGACGGTGACGACACCGAATAGGCCGAAGCCCAACCAAGCCAGTTTTAACAGCCACTTGACCATCATGATAAATTGTAGCAGAATAAAAGAGCAATGAAAAAAGTCTTCATCCCTCTATGTTTATTGGTTCTGCTGGCCTCGCCGGCTTTGGCGGCCAACGCTACCCGTCCCGGCAAAATCCGGGAAGAAGCCCGTATCCGAATTCAGTCAATCCGCGACGAAAAAAAACAGCAGATTTTAGAACACATCAGCAGCCAATTGACTTTAATTAACGGCCGGACCACCCAAGCCATGCTTAAACATCTGGAACAGATCCAGGCGCTGTTAAATAAAATCAAGGTTCGGATGCCGGCAGTTGATATTGCTGCTGCCCAAACCAAGATTAACGAAGCCGAAGCCGCGGTCAACGCCCAGGCGGAAAAAGAGTATGTGATCGAATTTACCGATGAGTCAGGATTGCGGGTTGGGGCCTCGGCCGCCAAAACCCAGTTTCGAGCAGATATTAAAGCCGTCCGGGAAAAAGTCCGTCTTGCCCGGCAGGCAGTGGTTGACGTTTTAAAGGCGGCTAAAGCCCTATGAAAAAATTGACACTCCTAATTTTCGTCTTAGCCTTAGTCGGCGGCCTGTTTTATTTTTTCAACCAACCCAAACCTGACGAAACAAAAACCCAAAGTGAATCTGAAGAATTAATCGCTCCGGCCGTGTCCCCGGCAATCTCCGAAGATGATTCGTTAACTACGATTGATGCCGAGCTTTCCGCTACTGAATTGGAAGACTTTGATCAGGAAATTCAGGCTTTAGACGAATCAATCAACCAGCTGTAAGTGTTGATATAACTGTCCATCTTTAAATCCGTGCTTTTGATAATATTTTTTGGTGCCAATACTGGAAATTACTGATAATTTTTTATAACCTTTGGCCAATCTTTCCGCTGCTGCCAGCAACTGTTTGCCTAGGCCCGAATGCTGGGTTCTCCCTAATCCGCCCAAGGCTAAAGCGTGACCGTAAACATGCAGTTCTCTGATTATAGCCGCCCCGGCTAATTCTTTAACCGGCGCTTCAACCCGGGGCAGACATAAACGTAAAAATCCGGCAATCTGATTTTCTTTCGTCACCCACTGTAAAAACTTTTCCCGGCCGATAGACGTTGTATAAGTGATTATTTCCAACCGTAAATCATCCGGTTTAACCAGAATGTTTTTTATTTCCCGGTATCTGATTTCTTTAATATTTTTTGCCCGGGCCTCGACCAACTGGCGAAAATTAGTGGTTTTGTTGCCGACGACAATATCGTCGCTGGAAAAATCACGGATCATCCGGGAAACGCGGCAATACGGTTCCACCATCGGCAAGACTAACACCATTACCCGCATCAGCTCGGCCCGGGAATAAGGCCGCCATAATTTTTTCCGGCAATAATTCATTAACTCAGCTGTCTCGATTAAACTGCAGGGGTAGATTTTCAATTCATCCGGCCGGTACCAAATTTGTCCAAATAATTTTTTAAAATCGGCAATGTCTTTGGCCGGCGTCGACCCGTAAAGATTAGCCATCCAGTGAGCTTGGATTTTAAAACCAAACGAGCGCAATAGCTTAATCGCCTTTTTAGTCGCCGCAACCGTGTGGCCGCGCCGATTTAACCGTAACACCCGATTATCCAGGCTTTGAATCCCGATTTGAATTTTGGTACAGCCCATTTGGCGCAGTTCAATTAACTGACCCAAAGTAATAAAGTCCGGCCGGGTTTCGATTGATAAGCCAACACACCTAGTTGAAGCCGTTTCGTTAATTTTTTGCGCTTTTAATAATCGCGGCCAAGCTGCCTCACCGGAAATTTGCGGCGCGCCTAATTTTTTATCCGGCTTAAATTCATTCAGGGCTTCAAAACAGCGGCCGATAAACCAGATTTTATAAGGCAGGGGGTAAGCCGACCAAGTACCGCCTAATATAATCAGCTCAACTTTCTCGGTGGTGTGGCCATTGGCATAGTAAGACTGCAAACGGCTGGATACCTGGTTGTATGGATCAAAATTATTGGCTGCCGCCCTTTGCGCCCCCGGCTCGGCCGATAAATAACTTTTGGGCATCCGGACATCGTTGGGGCAAAAAATGCATTTACCCGGACAAGGGTAAGGCTTGGTGAGTAAGGTTACCGGCACGACGCCGGACATGGTCCGAACCGGCTTGCCGATCATTTTTTCCGGCAACGGCTGACCCGGATGTTTTCGGCGCCAACGGCTAATTAACTCAACTTTGGAAATACTCCTATTTGTGGTTAAATCAGGATCAGTCATATGGATTTGCTTAAATTAAACGAAAAATTTTATTTAA
>PCSQ01000124.1:17452-17563 GCA_002772455.1 Candidatus Beckwithbacteria bacterium CG23_combo_of_CG06-09_8_20_14_all_47_9
CAATCCCCCTGGCCCGGCTGGCAAAAACTCTTATCCTACCTGCAGGGTCCAACCCTGCAGGTGCTCGACCTGGGGTGCGGCAACGGCCGGTTCGGCGTCTGGCTATCCGGT
>PCSQ01000134.1 GCA_002772455.1 Candidatus Beckwithbacteria bacterium CG23_combo_of_CG06-09_8_20_14_all_47_9
GGCGAAGCCATAAAAGAGCAAAGTAACCGGAAATAAACGCGGCGGCAAAACCCAAACCGAAATTGACAAATTCTGCCTCGACCAAATTCAAATGCTTCAGTTGCAATAGCTGGGCGGCGGCAATTGCCGGCAGAGAAATTAAAAAAGAAAAATTGTAGGCATCTTCTGGTTTAAGGCCTAACAATAAACCGCTGACAATCGTCGACCCCGACCGGGAAACGCCCGGCAAAACCGCCAGTCCCTGGGCGACGCCGATCAAACCGGCACTTTGATTATTTAAAGGCTTATCCTTAAATTTTATCAGCTTAGGCAATAATAAAATCAAACCATTAATAATCAGAGTCACCGCGGTAAAAATTAATGAACCGAAAATCAACTCGTTCCAACGATTAAAAAATAGGCCCAAAATTCCGGTGGGGATCATCGCCAAAATAATTAACTTTAATTGCTTGAATTTGAGGGCCTTAATTACTGACCACAGCACGATCACCGTCACCAGCGCCGTCGCCAGATGAATGATGACGTCAAAACTGACCGGCGGTTCGGTGAGGCCGAACAGGTTTTGCACCACCACCAGATGAGCGGTCGACGAAATCGGCAAAAACTCCGTCAGGCCCTGGACCAGACCCAACCCGGCTGCTTGGATCGGCGTCATTTACTTCTTCTTTAAACTTTTGCCGTACCAATCCATGAGCATTTTGGCCACGAGCTCTTTGGCGCCTAAACCGATCGCCAAACCAATACCCAATGACAGCGTCGCGACCACGCCGATAAACAAGGTGTTAATCAATGATTGGGCAATTCCCAATTCGTTGATCGCGGCCATGGCGGAAACGACAACCACCAAATAACTGGCAATTTTCGCCAGCATCCGGCTGATCCGAATATCTACTTGGCTGACCGCGCCCTTAATCAGGCTCTCGACTAAACCGGCCAATAACACGCCGATGGTCAAGACCAAAACGGCAGAAATAATCCGGGGAATGTAACTTAACAGGCTGTTTAAAACCGCCGAAACCGCAGTTAAACCCAAAACATTAACCGCCGCCATGGAGAAAACCAGAATAATCAGCCAATGGACCAGTTCGCCAAAAAAGACTTCGACTTTGCCGCGGATATCCGCTTTATCCAAATAAGTGTCTAAACCGGCTTTTCTTAAAACCTGGTCCAATTTGACCGCCGCAAGAATTTTAATGATCAAAGCTTTGGCCCACTTGCCCAAGACCAAACCGAACAGAAAAATTATCAGCGCGCCCAAAAACACCGGAATAAAAGCAAAAAAACGGCTTAAAATGGTATTCGCTGCTGAAAAAATGGCATCTTGCATAACCTCACCCCCTTTCCAAGCTTAAGATTAGCACGAGTTTTGCTATAATATCAAGGCTAGGAAGTATGGTGACGCCCCGATACCGACTTTGTCGAATCGTGGGAGGAAAGTCCAGACTGCTGAAAGCAGGGTGCCCCGCGCAAGCGGGACTACCGGAGGGCATGGCCGCCGGTACGAGTGAAGCCACAGAGACGATTAACGTGAAACGGCCCCAACACCAATGTCGTTGGGGAGCCAGCCCCGATTTAATCGGAGTAGCGGTAATTCTCCCCGCAGCAACTTCCGACCGGTTCGCTATCAGGTCGCTTTCCCGAGAACCGAAGTTTGAAGGCATTAGACAGATGTCACCTCGACCCGGCATCCGCCGGGTAAAACAGAATCTGGCTTACCGCTTCCTAGCGCTTTTTAAAATCCGAGGCAATGATTTCCAAAAATAACACCGTCGGTATGGCTAAAATCGCGCCGGCAATTCCGGCTAACTTTAATCCGACCAGTAAGGCAATGATGACCACTAAAGGGCTTAACCCAACGGCTTTAGACATAACTTTGGGCACGAGAAAGTTATTTTCTATCTGTTGGATGGCAAAATAAAGCGCGCCTACGGCTAGGGCCAAAATCGGTGAACTGCCCAGGGCGACCAGAATCGCCGGCACAGCCGAGAGCGTCGGCCCGATGTTCGGCACGATCTCCAAAATCCCGGCCAAAAACGCCAACGGCACAGCATAATCAATTCCCAAAAATAACAAACCCACGTAAGAAAGAATGCCAACAAATAACATCAATAGCAATTGCCCGCGGACCCAGCCGCCTAATTTCTTTTCCAGTTGATTAATAAAAGCTTCGGCCCTTTCTTCCCGGCCGTTATTCCCGAATAAAAATAACAGGTATTTATGAAGATTCTTCCGCTCCAAAATCAGATAATAAACAATCACCGTTAAAGTAAATAAACCTACTACGTTATTGAAAGTGCCGACGATAATTTTAAACAGATTTTGCGGCAAGGCTGAAAGCTGGGGCTGAAGCAGTGACAGGTCAAACCGGCCTTGGGTCAACCGCTCGACGTCTTGGGGCAAACGATTCAAAAACCGGGCCGACTGCTCTACCAATGGCGGCACCAACGAGGCGACGGAAAAACTAATAAACGCCCAAATCAAAATATACAAAACCACCGTCGATAATCCCCGGGGAATCCGGTATTTCTCCAAACGGTCAACCAAGGGGCTCAACGCCGACATGAAAATCAGGGCAATAAACAAAAATAAAAGAATGTATCTTATTTGAAACAAGAAAACTAAACCCAGTAAAAAGAAAACGGTAAAAATTATCGTCCGCTGGGAGATTTCAATTTTCTGCATATATACGAGTATACCAACTCAAAATCAACTTCACAATCAAACCATTTAATCTGCTTATTTTCCTTGAACCAGGTAAATTGACGCCGGGCATATTGCTGTTCGGCCCTGGCCCAACTGTCAGGATCCGGCAATTGCCTATAGCCGATACCGGACATTGAGGGCAAATTGACCGGATATTTAACTTTAAGTTTTTGCCATTCTTTGATGGCGCCGGCTTTTACCCGGGATTTAACCCGCTCGGCAATCCGCTGGTCTAAAGTAGTTTTATCAGTTTTCAAACCAACCCAAAGGCAGTCGTAACGATTAGCCTGCAGGGTTGGACCCTGCAGGTCTTTAGCAACTTCGATGGCCCGGATTAAACGGCGTGGATTCAATTGATCGGAATGATTCATTGAATTAAACCTGGCCTGATTTAATTTTTTCAGCCGTTGCTGTAACTGCTTGATTGTTTTTTTCTCTAATTCTTTTCTTAGCCGCCAATCAGGTTTTATTGCCAGCGTCGCCGGCGGCTTTACCAAACTATCCAGATACAAGCCGGTGCCGCCGACAATAATCGGCAGTTTCTGTCTCTTGGCAATTTGATTAATTAAAGTACGGGCAAATTTAACAAAATGGGCCACCGAAAATTCCTGGTCCGGCTGAATCAAATCCAAACCGTGAATTTTAACACCCCTGGGCCGGTCTTTGCCAGTGACAATATCCATACCTTTATAGACTTGTCTGGAGTCGGCCGAAATCAGTTCCCCGTCAAATTTATTGGCCAATTTGGCCGCCAGCGCCGTTTTCCCCGTCGCCGTCGGTCCGCAGATAATTAAAATTTTGATCATTTTATCACTTGAGGGCGATGCTTTAAATGAGGCTGGTTAATTAAATTTTCCAAAATCTGCCAGCGCTTTTTTTTGAGTGTTGCCGGAATATCATCCTGATATAACCGGTACGACGCCGTCCCCGGACGGGGGGAATAACGGGCGACAAAGGCCACCTGCCACTTAACTTTCTTGGCCAAAGCAACTGTGGCCTGAAAATCCCGGTCGGTCTCTCCCGGAAAACCGACAATAATATCCGTCCCCAAAGTTACCCCAGGCACTTTGGCGCGCAGTTTGGTAACGATATTTAAATAATCCTGCCAGGTATAACCCCGGTTCATCCGTTTAAGCGTCCGGTTGCTGCCCGACTGAACCGGCAGATGAATAAACCGATCAATTTGCAGATGAACGGCAATGCAATCGATTAAGGCATCGGAAAAATCCCAGGGATTGGAACTCATAAACCGCAATTTTTTAATCTGTTTATATTCACAAATTTTATCTAAAAGCTGCACAAATGGCGGTTTACCTTTGGCTTTTTTATACTGGGAGACATTACTCGGCAAAGTTAAGTTTTGCCTTAACAATAATTTTCTCAAACCGATTCCCACTTTTTCCAAACCGTAAGAATTGACGTTTTGCCCGACTAAAGTAATTTCACGGTAACCGCGGTTAACCAAGTCCTTAACCTCGGCCAGGATATCTTTAAGCGGCCGGGAAATTTCGCGGCCTCGGGACAAAGGCACGATACAATAGGTGCAAAACGAGTTACAGCCGGCGGAAATGGGAATCCAGGCATGGGTGGTGTCCCGCCGTACCGCCGCCGAGTTGAAACCGACTTCGCTAATCGGCAGAATTTCGTCCACAAACGGCAGCATCGACAACAATTTTTCTTCGCCGTGATGGATCATGCAACCGGTTAATATAATTTTCGGTTTCCGTTTCGCTTCCCTAAATTTTTTAGCCAGATTGTTAAGCAAACTCCGGGCCCGGTCTTCGGCTGATTTTCTAATTGAACAAGTGTTAATGACAATTTCGTCGGCCTCGTCCGCGGTTTTGGCTTCACGGTAATCTCGGGCCCGGTAATCGCCCGCCACCCGCTCGGAATCGGATTTATTCATCTGACACCCAAACGTAAAAATGAAATATTGTTTAGACTTGACCATAAACCAATATTCTACTATAATTATTTTAGAAAGCTTGTTTGGATGGGTGCTTGCACCGGTTCAAGCAAGTTTTTTTCAATTAACCTCTTTTTCGCCTCTTTCCAATTCACTTTTTTGATACTGACAATCTTTCGCTCAATCATGGAAAAATATTTAGCGTCTTTACCAGTCTCATTGGCTAAAACCGAACCGGCAACCATATCCGCCACATTAACCCTTTTATCCTGACGGCTATCAACATGAATAATAGAAACATCATTACCTACCTGTCTTTTAATTAAATCATTGAAAACATCTATCTCTTTCTGCTGAACAAAATGGCGGTCAAAGACTAATCGGTCAATTTTGATAAAATTGGCAACATCCTGTAAAAGCAATAGACATAAAGCGGCATAATTTGTGGGCGTGTCCGATATTTTCCGGCCCAGTTTATCGATTACCAAAACACAGATCGTAAAATTTTCCCTTTCTAAAAACCGGAAAAAGATTGTTTTGGTTTTTTCGCCTGACGTATAAAACTTTATTTCTGTTCCCCGCTTTTTGAAGGCCGCCCACTTGTGAATTTGTTTAAAGAGTAAGTCAATTTTCTCTGCCGCAGTTACCCCGACAGCGGCAACAATAACCACTTTATCTTTTGGGTCAGGCAAAGTACCGGACTCATCAATGTAAATAGTGACTCGACTCATTTTAAGAAATATAAGCCAAAGATAAACCGATTATGGCAGCAATCAAACTAAAAATGCGATAATAATTAATCGTTTTATCAGTGATTTTTGATTGAACCCCATTCATCTCGTTAACGGTCTTGATTAGTTTTTCAACAACAGATCTTGGCATTATTAAAGCAATTAACCAAAAAATTGAGAATAATAGTCCAGCTGGATTTAAACC
>PCSQ01000029.1:0-183 GCA_002772455.1 Candidatus Beckwithbacteria bacterium CG23_combo_of_CG06-09_8_20_14_all_47_9
CAAAAACACCCTCCGGGCGCAACTGGAGGAAGCCAAAAATTTTGTGTCTGACGCTTACCAGGTAAAAAATAAAGCGAGCTTGTTTATGTGGAAGTTGAAAGAAATAAAGAGACAGAAAAAATGACCGGATTTTTTAGACAGGTGTACGATACATATTTGCTTGACACACAAAATTTCCAAGTG
>PCSQ01000029.1:227-369 GCA_002772455.1 Candidatus Beckwithbacteria bacterium CG23_combo_of_CG06-09_8_20_14_all_47_9
TTTGTGTGCCGGCGCTAAAAATTATGAAATCAGTCAAATTATTAATTTTCGGCCAGGTCCAGGGGGTCGGGTTCCGGTATTGGGTTAGGGGGAAGATGCGGGAGTTAGGAGTTGACGGCGACGTTTGGAATAATGATGACGG
>PCSQ01000029.1:436-623 GCA_002772455.1 Candidatus Beckwithbacteria bacterium CG23_combo_of_CG06-09_8_20_14_all_47_9
TTAAAACAGGGGCCGGCGTTGGCACGGGTCAGGAAAGTGGTTATACTAAAGTAATGTGGTTGAGCCTGCTCTCGATTATCAGTATTATTTTAGGCGCGTTGATTGGCTGGCTGATTCCCTGGCTGGATAAAATTGCCTACATTTATATTCTTCACCCCGAAGCCCAGGTTGCCCAGTACGTTAAATA
>PCSQ01000029.1:641-783 GCA_002772455.1 Candidatus Beckwithbacteria bacterium CG23_combo_of_CG06-09_8_20_14_all_47_9
ATGGTGGGCGGCTTTTAACAGTTTAAACCGCCGGGCGAAAGACTTTGACCAGTTGACTACGAGGGGGATTTTGTTCCAGCTGGCTTGGGTGGTGCTGGCGTTTTTCGCGGTGACTTCGGCGGCCGGCTGGTTTGGTAAAACC
>PCSQ01000029.1:838-1031 GCA_002772455.1 Candidatus Beckwithbacteria bacterium CG23_combo_of_CG06-09_8_20_14_all_47_9
AAGACCGGGAGGTTTTGAAACAGAAATTATTCTGGCAGATAAAGCGGGAGTTTTCTGACAGCGAGCTGAAAATTTACTTGATTGTCATGACTTTGGTGGTTGCCTGGCTGGCGCGGTTGACGATCTAATCGGCCTATAGTATAATAGAGAGATGGTAGAAAAAGGGATTAGTTTAGGAAAATCATCGGAGACA
>PCSQ01000138.1:0-511 GCA_002772455.1 Candidatus Beckwithbacteria bacterium CG23_combo_of_CG06-09_8_20_14_all_47_9
CCTGAGAGGCAACATACCCGATTCCCTCAATCAAGCCTTTTCCAGGACGGGGACAGCACACCTGCTGGCTATTTCCGGCTTGCATATGAGCATTATTATTGCCATCCTCCTCAGCTTGGGCATCTTGGTCTTTGGCCGGCAGCGTTCCATATATATCTGGTTGACTCTCGCTCTTACATGGCTTTATACCCTGCTCGCAGGGATGCATCCGCCAGTAATTCGGGCGGCAATCATGGGAAGCCTGTTTTTAATAGCTGAATATCTGGGGAGGCAGCGAAGCGCCATCATTGCCCTGGCTTTTGCCGCCGCGGTGATGGTGGGAATCCAGCCTCAGTTATTGTGGAGCGTCTCTTTTCAACTCAGCTTTCTGGCGATGGCCGGGCTTGTTCTCTTCTATCCTTATTTTCAGACTTGGGGAAGGAAAGGCGTTGCTCTCTTGTTTAAGAACAGGGAAAAGATTGTGCCCACAGCCAGTATAATAACTGACGGCTTTGCCGCAACCCTGGCAGCT
>PCSQ01000138.1:544-826 GCA_002772455.1 Candidatus Beckwithbacteria bacterium CG23_combo_of_CG06-09_8_20_14_all_47_9
TTTGGCGTAGTCTCCTTAGTCGGCTTGCCAGCAACCTTCTTCTCCCTGCCCGCCTTGCCCGCTATCATAGTCACAGCAGCGTTAGTCGCCTTCGCGGGACTCTTCGCCCCGCTCATGGCTCAAATACTCGGCTGGCTAGCCTGGCTTTTTCTCAGCTATCTCGTTTTTCTAGTTCAGAGCTTTGATGCCTTGCCTTTCTCATCTTTCCAAGTGAGCACTGTTTCCACCTGGCATATCTGGGGATACTATGCTATATTGGCTGGAGTTATAGCATTCCTTAAC
>PCSQ01000138.1:839-1717 GCA_002772455.1 Candidatus Beckwithbacteria bacterium CG23_combo_of_CG06-09_8_20_14_all_47_9
TGGCTGATTTTTTCCAACCTATGGCTCAAAACCTCAAGCTTCCCCAGAATCCTAAAAGTAAAACAATTAATTCAGTCCCCTTTTTATCCTGGGCTAGTACCGACGGTTATTTAAACGTCAACCTTCAAACCGGCCAATTTAGTCTTAAAATAAGTCACCCTTCAAATAAAACGGCTTATATTAACGAAATTGACGCTCTTAATCTTGCCCGGAACTGGCTGGAACAATTTAACCTGATAAATCAGGAGAGTGCAGTTACTATCGGATATCTTAGCCATGGCGGACAGGAATTAATGCCCCAGGTCTCTCCGAGTTTAGGCGCCTACTTTCAGTTTAATTTTACCCCGGAATTTAACGATCAGCCGGTTTTCTCAACCATTGAACACTCTTTCTCGCCGATAACGATAATGATTACCAACCAAGGCCAGATTTTTTACGTTAACTATCAACTCCCGGTTCTCGCTCTAGAAAGCGCCGGATTAAATTCTCAACCGGTTAAATTAAAAAAACTGTCCCAAATTAACCAGGAGATCAGCGCCAATAAACCGGTGATTACCCTGGCTGAATCCCAGCCGGGAATTTACCAATCAACTCTTGGCCAACCGGAAAATATTACCTATCAGCAGTTTATTCCCGGCTACCAATTTGTCCGCTTACAAAACCAAAACCTTTTCCTGCCAATACTCCAATTAAAAGGAACGGCCACTTTAGATAATAAACTTCAGGTTGACCTAACCGCCTTTCTCTCTTTAATGCAAGAGTAGCCCGATTTCTGCTATCATAATCTCATGAGCTTCGAGCCTGCCAGCCCGATCAGTATTGTCGTTTGTGACCAATGCCAAGGCAAAGGTTGTCCCGGTTGTGATAATTTAGGCGTT
>PCSQ01000138.1:1738-7098 GCA_002772455.1 Candidatus Beckwithbacteria bacterium CG23_combo_of_CG06-09_8_20_14_all_47_9
CCCTCAAAGAGGACCAACCGATCGGCTTTAATCTGCCGGATTTTATCGATTTAAAGGCCCGCCGCTATCTAAAAAAAGTCTTTATACTCAAAAGAGTTATTTTAATCGCCACGCTCGCCCTAATCTTAATTTTAATTTACTATGCTTTCGGCAACTGATATCAGTCAAATCTATTCCCCGGCTTCACTCAAGCTTTTAGCCGATGCCTTGCTTTCGGCCGCTAAGCAAGGCAAGAGCCAAGCCGATCCAGCTGATTTAATCAAACTATTGCTCTCCCTGCCGGAAATTAAAAAAATCTATGCCAACCGTCAATAAAGTCTCTTTCTCTCCCGAACTCAAAAAGATTATTTACCAGGCTTATGCCGAAGCCTTAATGGCCAACTCGCCCTTGGTTGAACCCGGGCATTTTTTACTGGCCGTTAACGACCGCTTGCCTGTGCCTTTAGCAATTAGTAAACTGCGCCAATTAGTTGGGGCCAATCTCCCGGCCGGACCGGCCAAAACCGACGGGACTTCGGTTCTGGACCAATTTTCCCAGAACCTGACTAAAGCGGCCCGGGCCGGCAAGCTGGACGCGGTCATCGGCCGGACCAAAGAAATCGACCAGGTCATCCGGATTTTGGCCCGCCGGTCTAAAAGCAACGCGATTTTAATCGGCGATCCCGGCGTCGGCAAAACCGCGATTGTCGAAGGTTTAGCCTTAAAAATCAGCCAGGGAGATGTGCCGGAACTATTAAAACAGGTTCAAATTTATAACTTAAATTTAACTAATCTGCTCGCCGGCGCCTCTTACCAAGGCGAGCTGGAAGAGCGGTTAAACCAAATCGTCAAAGAAGTGAAAAAAATGGGCCAGACAATTGTTTTTATCGACGAAATCCACATGATCGTCGGCGCCGGGGCCGCCGCCGGGGCCATGACCGCCGCCAATATCTTAAAACCGGCTTTGGCCCGGGGCGACCTTAACGTCATCGGGGCGACGACCCTGGATGAATTCCGGCAGTACATTGAAAAAGATCCGGCTTTAGAACGCCGGTTTGAACCGGTTTATGTCGAGGAGCCCTCACCCGCCGACACCTTAAAAATTTTAGAAGCGGTCAGTGTTAAACTCAAAAAACACCACGGGGTGGACATTGATCCGACCGCCCTGCAGGCGGCAATTGATTTATCTACCCGTTATGTCCAGGACCGGTTTTTACCGGATAAAGCGATTGATTTATTAGACGAGGCCACTTCCGGCGCCAAAATTGCCGGCAAAGCCAGTGTGGCGATTGAAGATATTAAACAGGTTTTGGCCCAGCGGACCGGCATTCCCATTACCGCCTTGACCCAGGAAGAATCGCTCCAGTTATTAGATCTGGATAAACAACTAAAACAGCAGGTGATCGGCCAGGACCAGGCGGTTAACGCCGTTTGCGACGTCATCAAGCGCTCGCGCGCCGGCTTAAAAGACCCCAACCGGCCAATCGGGTCTTTCTTGTTGTTAGGGCCAACCGGGGTCGGTAAAACCGAGCTGGCCAAAGCTCTGGCCCGGGTCGTCTATAAATCCGAAAAAGCCATGGTGCGCCTGGACATGAGCGAATTTACCGAAGCCCACACGGCCGATAAATTAATCGGCGCTCCCCCGGGCTATGTTGGCTACGAAGAAGGCGGCCAGCTGACCAACCCGATCCGCCGCCGGCCCTATTCGCTAATTTTGATGGATGAGCTGGAAAAAGCCCACCCCAAGGTTTTCGACGTCTTTTTGCAGGTTTTGGAAGACGGCCGCCTGACCGATTCCCAGGGCCATCTGGCCGACTTTAAAAACACGATTATTATCATGACTTCAAATATTGACGTGGCCTCTCTTCAAGGTCCGACCCTGCAGGCTGATCGAACCGAACTGATGAAAACCCTGTCTTCGTATCTTCGTCCGGAATTTTTAAACCGGATTGACGAAATTATTATTATGAATAAACTGGGCCTTAAGGAAATTAAGGCCATCGCCCGAATCCAGTTAAGCCAAGTAATTAACCGCCTCAAAGTTAAAGGCATCACCCTAATCGTGCCCGAGGCGGCCCTGGACAAATTAGCTAAAGGCGGCGATGTGGCCGAGTTTGGCGCCCGGCCGTTAAAACGTCTGATTCAGGATAAAATTGAAGAACCAATTGCCGAGATGATCATCAGCGGCCAGCTAAAATCAGGAGATTCTTATGACTTATCAAGTCTTAACCTGTCCTAACTGCGGCGGCCGCGGCTGTCCCACTTGCCAAAACACCGGCAAAGTCCGGGTGTCCAGTGAGCAGCTGCAAAAAATCAGAACCATGGCCCAACAGTTAGGTCAAAATCTGCCTCAATCTCCATCATTCCCTGCTCCCAGCCCAGCTTCCCCTCCCTCTTGGGCCGCTAATCTTTCCGGTATTATCGCTTGGTCAATTCTGGCGATTTTATCCGGCGCGGCAGCGGCTTCGTGGTATTTTTTAAAAAGTTTCAAGCCATTTTTGATGAGTTTATCGGCCCTACTGACTCTAATCGGTTTCCGTTTTGCCTGGAAACAGTCGTTTTTTAAACTGGCCGAGCCCGACGACTTTTTAAAGGCGATCAAACGCTTGACATAAATACATCATTTGGTATAAAATAATACCAAATATGACATCTATATCCGCATTGTCCATTCAGCAGAAAATCAGTGGCTTAAACTTAAAATTTGTTACCCTGCAACTATTGACGTCTTTGTTAAACCGGACGAACAATAACACTATTTACAAAACTCTCCAGCGGCTGGAAAAATATCAAATCCTCACCCGATTAACTAAAGGCAAATACCTGGTCAGCGACGCCGATGTTCCCGAATTTGCCATCGCGGGTTTTATCGTCAAGCCTTCATATGTCAGCCTGGAGTCCGCTCTGGTTTATTATGGCATCATTCCCCAATTTACCTATTCGGTCACTTCTGTCACCGCTAACCGAGCACAAACAATTGTTTACCTCAACCGTGAATTTACCTACTCTCAAATCTCACCGCAATATTTTTGGGGGTATGAGAAACAAAAAGACGTCCTGATCGCCCTGCCGGAAAAAGCCTGCCTGGACTACCTCTATTTGGCAGCCAAAGGTTTAAGAAGTTCGGCTATCGATGAATGGGACCTAAAACCGCTCAACCAGAACCGGTTTAAAAATTACGCTGCCAAAATTAAGTTTGCGCCTTTACAGAAATTATTAATTAACAAAAAGCTCATATGATTGATGCCGCCTCTTTGAATAACTTAGCCAGGGCGGCGGCAATCGACCGCTACACCATTTTAAGAGAATACGTCCAAGTCTTATTTTTGGACAATCTTTATCAAGCCAGGGCCAGCCGAAAAATCATTTTCAAAGGCGGCACCGCTCTTAAAATACTGTTCGGCTCGCCCAGATTTTCCGAAGATTTGGACTTCAGCACAAAATTAGCCCGTTCAACCATTGTCCGCTTGGTCAATCAAACCGTTACCAATCTTCAAACAGAGGCCCCGGGTATCAGTGTCAAAAATATCAAATCAATTGCCGGTTGGTCCCAAAAAATCTCTTTTCCGACCGATTTTACCCCGATGCCTTTAACTATCAAGCTGGATTTTTCCGCTCGCGAGCCGGCCCTAACCACTTACCAAAACACCATTACTACCACTCTGCCGGTTTTTTCCTCCTCTTTGATCACGGCACTAACGCCCGAAGAAATCCTGGCCGAAAAAATCCGGGCGATCACCTCCAGAAACAAAGGCCGGGATATTTTTGATCTTTGGTTTTTGTTAAAAAAGAGCAACAGGCTTGATAAAAAACTAATCACGGCCAAATTCCGGCTTTATCATGAAAAATTTTCTTTTCCGAATTTATTGGAAAAAATCAAGCAATTCGATCAAAAACAATTAAATCAGGATATTACTAAATTTCTGCCATTAAACCACCGTCAAGTAATTCCCTCCTTAAAAAAATTAACCGTCGAGGCACTCCAAACCAATGTCGCCTAGACCGGAAACCTATATCAGTGTCGATGTTGAAGCCTCGGGCCCAATCCCGGGGGAGTTCAGCTTGCTGTCCATCGGCGCCTGCGTTGTTACCAATACCGGCCAGAATTTTTACAGTGAGCTTAAACCTTTAAACGATAATTTTATTGCCGGAGCGATGGAGGTTAATGGTTTATCGCTAGCAAAACTCAAACTTGAAGGCGAAGAACCAACCGCGGCGATGGCCCGGTTTCGACACTGGATCGAAAAAGTCAGTGCTGACACTAAACCTGTTTTCGTCGGCTTTAACGCCACCTTTGATTGGTCATTCACTCACTGGTACTTTATCAAATTTCTCGGTGCCGGCCCGTTCGGCATTTCCGGCTTGGACATCAAAGCCTATTTTATGGGCCGGCGCCGGGTTTTATGGCAGGAAACCAATAAAAAGAAAGTTCGCGCTCTTTATCCTTCGCAAACCCGCCATACCCACAATGCCCTTGACGACGCTAAAGAACAGGCGGAGATTTTTGCCGGAATGCTAAAATAAACTTATGCTTTTATCCCTGCTCGCTTTTTCTCTCGCCGCTTTGGCCCTATTTTTTTCCTCCCAGGCACTTTTGTCCCGCCTGTTCCGGCGGTTACCGCTCAATCTGGTTTTTTTCTTACTCCTTCCGGGAATTTTCCTGCACGAATTTTCCCATATTTTAATGGCCGAAATTTTGCGGGTAAAAACCGGCGAGTTGAAATTAAAGCCGGAAATCGTGAATGGCCATTTAACCTTGGGCTCGGCCCAAATCGCTCTGACCGATCCGTTCCGGTTGACCTTAATCGGCATTGCCCCATTTATTGCCGGCACCGCGTCGCTGTGGTTATTATTAAATCTTGTCCCCAAAGACCCTGTTTACTTATTGCTGATTACCTATTATTTGGTGTTTGCTATAGCCAGCACCCTATTCTCCTCGGCCTCTGACCTGCAGGCCGCGGCGGTACCATTAATCTTGGTTTTATTAATTTTAGGCGGCTTTTCGCTGACTAATTTATCCCTGCCGCCCGATCTCATCCCGGCTATACAAGTTTTTTTCTTTAACCTCGCCCGGGTGTTTGCTTACACTCTGGGAGTTAACCTGGTTTTGCTTCTACCGCTGAAGCTTCTCAGAAAAAAAGTTAATATGGGATAGTTTCAAAGTCAACCTAAGCCATATTAAAGGTTTATGGGCGTAGATATTTATCTCAAGTTAGGCAAAACGGATTTTCCCGGCTGCGGTTCGGTGACCATTGGTTAATTCTGCTATACTTAAGCTATGTCTAAAAAACGCCAATTGTCTCAAGAACTGAAACGGATCGTTTCCGTTCTCAAAGCCAACTACCGTCCGGAAAAAATCGTGCTCTACGGCTCACTGGCAG
>PCSQ01000089.1:0-332 GCA_002772455.1 Candidatus Beckwithbacteria bacterium CG23_combo_of_CG06-09_8_20_14_all_47_9
TAATTCAACTCCGGTATTAGGATTAAACGGCTTGTAGGTAGAATAAGGATTGTGCTGTAACACCGGCCAGATGTCTGACAGAAAATGATTGCCCTCCGACCAGGTGGGTGTATTGCTGGGAAAAACTCCGGTCCAGATTTTCTCGGCTTTGGCCTTGGCGATTAATGTTTCCATATAGCTAACCGTTCCTGCCGGATCGGCGGCGACTAAACCCGATTTCTGTTTAACCATTGCCAGTTGGGTAGCGTGGCTGGCGCCGATTCCGGCGGCCAAAGCACAAAGTTTGGTTTCCGGCTGGTTATCCTCTAACACGACTTCCACACCTAACCCGT
>PCSQ01000089.1:340-1233 GCA_002772455.1 Candidatus Beckwithbacteria bacterium CG23_combo_of_CG06-09_8_20_14_all_47_9
AGTTTAGTCGGGCCTTTGATTATTTTTGAAGCTTTGTTTTCTTCAATCGTGTCGTTAACCAATTCACCCATCAACGGTGAAGACATGACCGCTCCGGCCACGACGTCAATATGGCTGTAAATCAGCTGGTGGCCATTGAACCGCGGGTCGTTGTAAGGATGGGAATAATGATCTAAGGCAGTCGTAGTTAAAGGCTGGCCTTGCAGTTTTAAAATTTCCGCCAGAAATTCATTATCCAGAATTAAGTGGTGGAGAACACCCCACTTCATGGATACTTCATCGGAATTTAAACCGGTGCCAATTAACTGGCTTAACTCGTTAGGAATAATTTCCTGAAATTTTCCCACCCTCAAGCCGGTTTTTAATTGAGCTAATTCTTGAGCCGCGCCACTGCTAACTAACCAACTAATCACGCTTCTTAGGCTGGCAACATCATAGACCACCGTACCCCAGCAACCGCTATCCAGCAAATTCAGGTGCTGGCAGGATAATAATGGTTCCAGCCAGACCGATAGTTTACCGTTGTGGCTGGCGCCAATCGTGGCTTCGTCTTCCGGGGTTAACTCATCATCAATACAAAACATTGCCCGTCGTAAATACCAAGGTTCTAAATTTGCCCCTAATTCTTGAGCTGCCAAATAAAACGGCTGAAAATCCCGCAACATGGCCACGGATTTTCCCGGCAGTTTACCTTCTTTTTGCCAATTAGCAATTGATAAAGCGAAATGACTAATTAAAGAACCTAATAAATCCCGCTCGGTAAAATAATGCATAACGGCTTTATTTTGTAATACTGGTTCAATTTCTCCTTGGTCTTGTAACCAATGAAAAAATTGGCTGTCTAGTTTTGCGGTAAATTGATCAACTTGAGGATTGGTTTCCCCATGTTTTAG
>PCSQ01000089.1:1244-1540 GCA_002772455.1 Candidatus Beckwithbacteria bacterium CG23_combo_of_CG06-09_8_20_14_all_47_9
ACTGACACAGTAATTGAGGGTTACTCGCCGTCACCTCAATTTGAGTACTGAGTGTTTCTAATAAGGTTTCGTAAGAAACTAAATTTTCCATACAAAAAGCCCCTTTGACTACTGAAACTAATTAGTAATCAAAGGGGCCTCTCGGTTTAAGAAAGACGGTACCACCCTATTTTGGTCTCAACCGCTCCGTTAGTTTACGACACGGTTTAGAGCTGTCACGGACTCACCCGTCCCGAATTTTGTCGGGAAGCATAACCGGATCGCGACTCCAACAAATTAGTATAACACCCGTGTCA
>PCSQ01000089.1:1616-5132 GCA_002772455.1 Candidatus Beckwithbacteria bacterium CG23_combo_of_CG06-09_8_20_14_all_47_9
AGTCGGCCGGCAGTAATTCCGGCGGCAAAACCGGATCGGTTAAAAATACCGCCAAAAACTCTTGATTGGTTTTGCGTAAAAACTCATCCCGTTTCTTGGCGTCTTTAATCCCAAACCGGGTGGTCAACCGATCGATCACCTGCCGGTAGCCGTTGGCGATTTTTTCCAAATGCCAAATTTTATCGGCGAGTTTTTTGGGATCGCCCAAATGTTTTTGCTTGGCTTCCAAAAATAATACCGGTCTGCCGAAAACCGACTCGTCCCAATCATAAGGAGAAAGATAAGTGCTGTCCTGCAGGCGGCCAAAACCCAGCTTCATTAACCGGCGGCGCAGGCCGTCGCGCTCTTTGCGTTTAGCTTCGGGAATGTCAAACATGACTACCCGCCAAAAACCGTCCCACGTTTTCCCGGTTAAAGCCAGGGCCGGGAAATTATTCAGCAGGCGCTTTTGACCGGAAGCAGTCAAACGAAAATTGACCGCGCCTTCCAAAACTGTCCGCTGGAGTAAATTCAACCGCTGAAGACGGCTAACCAGCTCCCGGTATTTCCGGCGCGAATAACCCACCGGGGTCCAGTAAAATAACCGAGCCGACGGGTAAGCCCGCATCTCCGCCGAAACGTACAACCCCAAAAGCAACCGGTCGCTGATACGCAAATTCATAGTTTTATTCTAGCACCTGCCACTTATTCCCGTCGCTGACAATGACCACATCGCCGGACTCGTCGGTGCGCCGAATTTGCGCCCCGGCCTGACCCAATCGGCCCAGGGTTTCCGGCGTCGGGTGGCCGAAACTATTCTTGCCGACTTCGATCACCGCCAATTCCGGACTGATCGCGGTTAAAAATTCCGGGGCCGAAGAAAACTTACTGCCATGGTGGGCAACCTTGAGTACTTCCACTTCAAGTAGAGTACTTGAAGTAACTAATTTCTGCTCAATTTTAGTATCAATATCTCCTGTCAATAACCAGTCAAACTCGCCAAAACCGGCTAAAATTACCTGGGAAAACTGGTTGAGTGAAGTTTTGGCCCCCAAAACCCGGGGATCGGTCCCGCCGCTCCAGGCCATGAGTTCATGCCCGGCAGTTTCCGGCCAAAGCCAACTTAACCTGATCGGCCCGATTGCCGCCCGATCACCCTTAATCAATTCCCGGACATTGATTTGCCGCTGGTTTAACGCCTCGTTCAACGCCCGCCACTCGGCCGTATCATTGGCTTCGTTAATCGCCAAAAACTGATCGATTTGGTAACGCTTGACCACTTCGATTAAACCGGTAATATGGTCGGCTTCGGCATGCGAGGCAATTACCAGTTCCAATTGCCGGTCCCAAAACGGCAGGTGCCGACTCAAACAGTCGAGCACCCGGTTATTCGGCCCGCCGTCAACTAAAATTTGCTGATCTTTGTAAATCATTAAAGTAGCATCACCCTGACCGACACTGCAAAACACCAGTTTGAGCTGGGGTTTCGGCCACTGCTGCCACGCCAGCAGAACCAGCCCGATCAAAGTTAACAGCAGTAAGTTAAGTTTTTTAACCAAAGTAGTTGATTATAACCACAATTAAATGCAAGGGCACGTAAGCCAGCCACGGCAAGGCAAATAAAAACATGACATAGGGCACTAAAGATACTATCAAACCATTAACTAGTATACCAATCAAGCTCATTTGCCCAAAATTTATTAGCAAAACCGGCCAGACCATCAGCTGGGCGGCAATCGACTCTTTCATGCCTTTGGGCAAAAACTTGGGCAGGCGCGGACAGATCAAAATCAAGCCGAACGTGGCCAAAAAAGACAGCTGGAAACCAATGTCAAAAATAAACAGCGGATTAACCAAAAGCATGGCGGCGGCGGCCAAAAACAACAGGCGTAAACCGTCACTGGGACGACCCAGCATCTGGCCAAAATAGGCCAAAGCGCCCATGAGCGCCGCCCGGACAATCGCCGGCTCCATTCCGGCCATGAGCGAATAGATCATCACCGCCCCAATTCCCAAAACAATTGCCAAAGACCGCCTAAAAATTCCGGCCAAGAGAAAAATAGTTGCTCCCATCACCACGGTCACGTTAAAACCCGAGGCCACGACAATATGAAGCGTTCCGGTTTTTTGCAAGGCTTGCCAAAACTCCAAAGGCAATCCCCGTTTACTGCCCAAGACGATCCCAGCCATTAAAGAGGCTTCCGGCTCGGGCAGAATCAGGCTATACCACGCTTCCAGCCGCTCTTTAAGGCCTATAAATATATTGTTACCGGCCTCGACTTTTTCGATGCGCGGATACATCAAGCTAAACCGGCTTAGTATTGGATTTATCACTTGCCTCTGGAGAGTGCCGGAAATCGTTAGTTGATCACCATAATGGTAAGCCGGATAAAGGTTAGTGCGTACCCTCACCCGACCCACATTGAAGCTTTGACTACTACCCTGTAAGGTTATTTGCGAGGATATTCTGCCATTAATGGTTATCGGTTTATCCGCATACCTGTCCAAGTTACTGAAAGCCTGAAGACTGGTTTGAAATCTAATTATAAATATGACTAACCAGATCAACAGTAACCAAACCGGTTTCATTGATTATAAGACAGTAATTTTGTCTTTAATCGCCTCATAAACATTGCTCTTGACGATCTTTTTTTCGAGCAGTTCTTCGATTTTGGCATAGGGCCGGCTGTCAATAATTTTTTGACCGGTGGCCGGACCGATCCCCCAGAGCGTGTCCAGTTCTGCCAACGAAGCAGTGTTGAGATTTAAGGACTCTCCTTTGCGAAGCGAAGGTGAGTCCTTATTGGTATTGGTCTCGTCTTGAAACGGTATGTATATCTTCACCCCATCGGTTAATTTCCCTGCCAGGTTCAAATTTTGGCTGACCCAGTCCCGATCGGCCTCGCCGGATAGCCCGCCGGCGGCCACTAAAGCATCGTTGACCCGAGCCTCTGAAGAAAACTCGTATATCCCCGGCTTTTCGACCGCGCCGCCGATGTCTATTAAAATTTTTAGCGGCACCGCCGGCGCCATCGAAGCCTCAATAATTTCCAGCTGCGGTTCGTTTACCTTTCCCAACCCAATTCCGATAGCCGCCAAACCGGAAACAATCACTAAAATTCCGGCTAAACCCAAAGTGATTAAATACGGTTTAGCTTGCAGCAACTGCTGCAGCCGCTTGCCTGCTCCGGCCATTAAAACCAGTCTACCACTAAATTCACCAACCGGCCGGGAACAAAGATCTCTTTGAGTGGGTTTTTCCGGCCGGTTAGTTCTTTGGCTAAAGCAATCATTTTAGTTTTATTTTGGCTGTCTGCCAAAGAGACCCCGGCCTTTTTCCTCAATTTACCGTTCACTTGAATGACTACAGTGACCGAACCGGCAGCAGCCAGTTTTTCCTCAAATTTCGGCCATAACTGCTGGTGAATGCTAAACTTGCCCCCTAGTTTTTCCCATAATTCTTCACTGGTAAACGGAGCCAACGGGGCTAACATTAACAGCAAAGCCTTAAGGGAATCCTTATTTACCCCCTCTTTC
>PCSQ01000089.1:5165-5438 GCA_002772455.1 Candidatus Beckwithbacteria bacterium CG23_combo_of_CG06-09_8_20_14_all_47_9
ATGGCGACGTTGTAGCGCAAGTTTTTCATGGCGGCGGTGACGCGCTTAATAGTTTGGTGTTGAAAAGGTCGCACCTTGTCGACGAGCAACAAGGAGCGACCTTTTTCCGAAACTAACTTTTCAACTCGAGTTAAAAATCTCGACATCCCCTTCATCCCGGTATCCCGGAAATCCCCGCCCTGATCATACGGGCCGATAAACATCAGGTACATTCTTAAAACATCCGCCCCGTATTTATCTAAATACTCATCCGGATTAACGATATTCCCCCGG
>PCSQ01000095.1:0-1144 GCA_002772455.1 Candidatus Beckwithbacteria bacterium CG23_combo_of_CG06-09_8_20_14_all_47_9
TAAAATTGTACAGAAATCCTGCACTGGTTTGATATAGTTACCAAAGGAGGTAACGTATGTCACTCAAACACCGGAAGTTTGATCGGGAGTTTAAATTGCAGGTTTGCCGGGAAATGGAGGCCGGGGTTAAAACCCGGGCCCAGATCGGCAGGGAGTACGAATTATCCGAAGGTTTAGCCGGCAAGTGGCTGGACGAGTACCGGCATAACCCCAACGGCTGTTTTACCGGTTCCGGCCGCCAGGTTGACCGGCGCGAAGCCCGGATCAGCCAGTTGGAAGCGGCCTTGGGCCGCACGGTTAAGGAGCAGGTTTCCCCAAAGGAGTTTTACCGGATGATTAAAGCCATTACCGTCAAAGAACCGCGATTCCCTCTGGAGTTCTGCTGCCGGACTTTGGAGATTAACCGCAGCGGCTATTACCATTGGCTTGGCTCGGGACTGCCGTTAACTAAACAAAAACAGGCGGAAGACAGCTTAATCCGGGACGAGGCGGAAAAGGTCATCGCCGCCTTTCCCGGTTACGGCTATCGCCGGATTACCCGGGAGCTCCAGCGCCGCCGGTTTCAAATCTCCGGCGATTGCGTCAATCACAAGCGGGTCAACCGGGTGCTGCGGGATAACCACCTCCTGTGTAAAATTAAGCGGGTCTGGATTGCCACCACCGATTCGAAGCATAGTCTGACCGTTTACCCCAACCTGATCAAAAAGCTTAATTTTATCCCGTCGGCCATTAACCAATTATGGGTGGCGGATATTACCTACATTAAACTGTTAACCCAGTTTGTCTATCTAGCCACAATTCTCGACGCCTTTTCGAGAAAAGTGATTGGCTGGTGCCTTGCGGAAGCTATCGACCATTACCTGACAGCGGCGGCCTTAAAGATGGCGCTTAAAAACCGGGGGATAGTCAATGCCCAGGGCAAACTGATCCACCACTCGGACAAGGGTGTTCAGTATTGCGACGACGATTATACCGGCCTGCTTGACCTCCACGGCATTGTCATCTCCATGAGCCGTAAAGGTTCACCGTGGGAAAACGGGATCGCCGAATCGTTTTTCAAGACTTTAAAAAAAGAGGAAGTCTATTTAAATGAGTACGAGAATATTGAGGCGGCCAGAGCCAATATTTCCCGCTTTATTAAAAC
>PCSQ01000095.1:1154-1414 GCA_002772455.1 Candidatus Beckwithbacteria bacterium CG23_combo_of_CG06-09_8_20_14_all_47_9
GAAAAACGATTGCACTCGTCCATCGGCTACCTGCCGCCGGACGAATTTGAAAACCAAATATTAATTACTCAAACCGGGGCGTATTCTGTACCACGGTAGGGGTGCAGTCCATTTATCTGGTTCAAAAGCAAATGCGGATTTTTCCCGACCAATAGCTAAGGCGGTTAAAACTTTATCAGCCGTGCCAGAAAGGTTGACCATTTCTACCATATCAGCATCTCTAATTACTCTTGGCGCCGGCGCTTCTTTTGGTGCAGTAA
>PCSQ01000095.1:1437-5408 GCA_002772455.1 Candidatus Beckwithbacteria bacterium CG23_combo_of_CG06-09_8_20_14_all_47_9
CCGCCACCCAAACATTCAAGGCCTTCAAGGTTGAACCTTGTAGGCGCATAAATCACCGCCAACTGGCCTGGAGCAATTCCGAATTCCGGCTTGGCCAACTTCACTTTCTTGCCCTCGATCTTACACGATATCAATCTCCCCTGATGTCTAATTCTTACTTTCAAAGTATGCTGACTTTTACCCATAACTTGAGGGTGAATACCCTCAAAACCTCTAAATTCTTTAACCGGCTTTATCCCGCGAATGCGGGACCACCTCTCCACCTCAAACTCGCTTCTGGCCAAATCCGCCTTAGTTCCCACGATCAATCTATTTCGTAATATATCTTTCTGGATCACAAACAACGGCCGGGCATACCTTTGGCCGATAGTGTAAAACTCCACTCCTTGGTGCGTACCGACGATTTTGCCGGTTTTATCGACCGCTTCCCCCTCATGTTCTTTGATTCTGCGCCGTAAAAACTCCCTAAAATTCAGGTCGTGGCCCACAAAACAAATCCCGCTCGAGTCTTTCTTATTCCAAACCGGCAGTCCCCGCTTTTTGGCCTCAATCCGCACCTGCTTTTTGGTCAAATGCCCAATCGGAAACAGCACCCGCCGAAGTTGCTTCTCTTTCAACATCGCCAAAAAATATGTCTGGTCTTTGGCTTTATCGACCGATTGAAGCAATTTAATCGACGAAGTCAATGTAAATTTACGCGCGCAACCTCTCGCCCACTCACGGCAGGTGTGAGCACGAAAATTTATCTTTGACGAGTCGATCATTACTTGCGCATAGTGCCCGGTCGCCAGATAGTCAAAACCGTTCTTCAAACTCCACTCCAAAAACAGCCCGAATTTAATCTCCCGGTTGCACCAGATATCCGGGTTCGGCGTCCGCCCCGCCTGATATTCCCGGTAAAAACTCTCCAGCACCCGCTCCCGGTACTGCCGCTTAAAATCCAAAACCCTAAACGGAATTTTTAGCTTTAACGCCACGGCCAGCGCGTCTTGCCGGTCCTGATCCGTTCTACAGCCCGGTTCGTTCCAACATTCTAAAAATACCCCGGTCACCTCATGGCCTTGTTCGACCAATAACGCCGCGCTCAAAGCGCTATCCACCCCGCCGGAAAGGCCCACTGCTACTTTCATAGGCTATTCTAGCAAATCTGACTATTGCAACTATCCTATAGTTATGTTATAATTTCTTATTGTCCACTTAACTCGTGGATTTTTTATGGCTATAGAAGCTTTATTACAAATCGCTGAACAAAATCCCAAACTGGCTTTAGGAGTTCAAGCCGCCGCCGAAATTACTCAAAAACTGTCCGGTAAGCTCGCCAACCCTGATTTGCGCTGGGTCTTTAATCCCGGTGTTGGCATAATAAACAGCGTATTAATTAGTTCTTTTCATTTTATTGTTGATCTTATTAATAACCAAGCTGACCATGCTGGTCGCAACAGCGCCATCATCACTGCCGCAGGGGCTGGGGCTGGATTAGCAGCTAATCATTTTAATAAAACAGTGCCGTTAGTGCTGGTTGATATTATGCCAGATGAACTTGAGGCTACTGCTTGGGGAGGAGCCATTGGTTTAATTCTCGGTGGTTTGGCATCTACTTACAGACACAATCGCAATGATCTTAATACTTTAAGTTTTGTGGCCAAAATATTTGCCACTGCCGGCTTTATCTGGGATATTGGCGAGGCCATGACTGGAAACGAAGGCCAAATTGACGGAGTAATTAACCAAGTCAGCAACAACATTAATGCCGGACAAGATTTTTTTGGACAATTTAGCCGCTAAGTTGTCGGATAAACCCGGCCGCGGTCATTATTTTTACCCCTTTAATCTTCCGGCTTAACACCAGCAAATCCCGATCGCCGGAAATTACGAAAATCGGCTTTCTCGTATAAATTGCCAGGGCGATGGACAGCAATTCATCGTCGTCTGGATCGCGGCAGAGATTAACTTTTTCCGGAGCGTAGACGAATTTGCCGAAAGTGATAATTGTTTGGATAAAAACATCAATTTTATGTTTATCGTGGTGGTATCTCTTTAAGATTCTCGGGTAGTTCAAAACCCTGATTAATTCCTTAAGCAAAGCATCGCTGTACAGTAGTTCAAACTTGCTTTTTACAAACGCCGCGAAAATCCGGCCGTCACTGCCATTAGTTTTCAAGAAAGCCCTGACTAAAACATTAGTATCAATAACGCCTTGAGGCGTGTTTTTTGGCATATTCTATATCCCGGTCAATCTCCTCAAAAGAGATATTCTTATTCTTTTCTGCCAGCTCGTCTAAAATAGAAAACATTTCACTTTTAAGTAATTTTTTTTCTAAATTAGCCAGCCGTTTATATTCCTCAAAAGAAAGAATGACCGCCTCGGCCACACTATCCCTTAAAATTAAAGTGGGATTTTTGGGGACTAAATTATCCAAAATATACTTAAAGTTTCTTTGGATCTCGGTAACTGTCACCATTTGCGTATTCATATAGTAATCATACTACACTACATATTGTAGTATGTCAAGATCGAAGCTACCACCGCTTTTATCTCCGGCAGTAAATTACCCTCATCGTCAATAATCCGCCGCTTAAAGATCAGTTTACCGATCCGCTCGCCCGGTTTAATAATCTGTCCCGGATTCGGGATCCGGTCGCACAGGACAAACTCATCATCGGCTTTAATATCCAATAACGAAAAACCTTCCCTTGCCCACCCAATATCAATCACGGGGGCGAATGCCCCCATATCCTTGAATTTCTTCGCGGAATTTATGGGGCGAATGCCCCATACTCCCGCCTTTACCGCCCCGCCGGCTTTTACGGGTTTATTCTCCAAACTGTGCAGAATAATGTGCGCCCCGGCTTTCGCCTGGCGGGAAACTTTTTGCACTTCATCAAGATCCAGTTCATAATCCAGTCCCAGCCACTCTAATAAATGCCACACATCCAAAGGCATTTCCCCTTGGGCTAACTGCAGCATGGTATAAACCGGAAAAGCGCCGGTGTACCGGCTGTTGCACTCAATCACCGTAATCTCGTCATTCTCCCCTAACACCACATCCAAACCAAAAATGCCTTTATAGCCTTTTTGGTAAATATATTCGCCCCATTTTTGGCACAACTTTTCCGCATTTAATTGCGCTTTGTCAGAAAACCGCGCCGTCCAGTCATGTCCCAGCCACACCCCGTTTCTGCCTTTAAAACCGACCAGTTCCGGCTGGTCAATTATCTGCGTTTGCAGCAGACTGGTCACTACGCCGTAGCGAGTCGCACAGCCGGTAATACTGGCAGGCCTGCCGGCCACCCGCTCACAAACATTAACAAATTTCAGTTCTTTTTTTCGGTCCTGGCTTCGCGTAAACTCCCAGAATTTCTGCCAGTCGTCCCGGTTATTGATAAAAAACGTCCCCTGTCCGCCGCCGGTCGAATAATCGGTCAGCTGAAACACCAGCCGTTCCCCGTATTTTTGTTTTAACTGATCCCATTTGGTTTCGGTTAACTGTTCAAGGTTCAGGTTCAATCCGGCCGGAATCTGAATTCCCGCCTTGCACGCTTCCACCCGAAAAACTTTTTTATCTTCCAAAGGCTTTCTAATATATCCCGGGCTGGATAATAATTTTACCGGCCTGCCTGCGCAGGCAGGCAAAGTTTTAATGATTTCATCCAGCGGGGTGGCAGCCTTGTAAACGAATAAATTTGTTTTCTGCCGCCGGCCAAGCCAGTCTTTCACCCAATTTAAACTCAAAATACTCGAGGTGTTTAATTCCTGGGGCCGCTCGCCGGGAATCACCGTCACCGGGCAAACCTGCCGGATTGCCGGCAAATCCGCCGTCTCCAGTAAACTCAAAATCTCATAGTTAGGCAAAATATACCCCAACCCCGACCGCTGAAACGCGCTCACCCCGACGCCGACCACCCGGCATCCGCCGGGTAAACTGGCAAAGATTTTCTTAATCTCGCTGATCTGGTTAACTTTCGCCGGA
>PCSQ01000001.1 GCA_002772455.1 Candidatus Beckwithbacteria bacterium CG23_combo_of_CG06-09_8_20_14_all_47_9
ATTTTTGAGGTTGCCCAATAAATAAAACAAAGGAAAGGCAATTAAAGCATAACGGGGCATCGAGGCAAAAGTACCGGTTAAAGTCGGCAACAGCAGCGCCGGAATAATAAAGATTAAATAACCAGAGCGCAACTTCTTTTTAAAGGCATAAACAATTAAAAATACAAAGAATAATGTTGCTATAAACTCAAACACCAGCACCGGATAAATATTATTGCCGGGATTAACGCTCAAGAACATTTTAAAATAGCGGGCAATTACCTGATAGGGTAAAACCAAGGTATCCACCTGCCGGCCGGCGCCGAAACCCGGCTGGCTGTGGATAAAAATTAGAAAATCTCCAAACCGCCGCTGTAAATAATTAAGGTATAAAAGCAAACCGGATGAGGCAAGCAAACTATATCCTACTAATGGCAATATTTTAGGTTTATTAACCTGATAATACTCCCATAAGATTACCGGCAGTAAAAATATTCCCACCAGCCTCGTCGCCGACGCCAAACCGGCAACTATAGCCGCCTGCAGCCACAGCTGGCGGCGGGCCAAGTAAAAAACGGCCGCAACCAACAATAAAAATAACGACTCGGTGTACACCCCGAACAGGAAAAAACCGGCCGGATACAGCAATAAGAGCGCTCCCGCCCATTTGACCGCTTTAACTTTAAAATCCAACCGGCCCAATTTGACAAAATAATATAAGAAGCCCACAAAACTTAGGTGAGAAATTATCAAAGCCGGCAGCAGCCGATTACCGGCAATGGTGAACCAGTGAATTAATAGTGGGTATAACGGGAAAAACGCTTGAGTTAAACCATACTCGTAACCTTTTTCAGCAATATTTAAATAGTGAACGCCGTCAAAGCCGCCCCAAAACCACAGCCATTCCGGACCTTGACTCACCAAGGTTATATCCCAATGAGGGTAACTGGGAACAAACGGCAGCCAGGCGATTGCCCCGCCGGCTATCAGCTGTAACCCCAGCCTAATGATTAACGCGATCAGTAATAATTTTTTCATAAACTTTGACTGTTTCCCTGACGGTTTTATCCCAGGAAAACTTTTTAGCTTGCGCCAGACCCGCTTGGGCTAGTTTACGCCTTAAAATCTTGTTTTGCCAAATCTGTTTTAAATTCTTTTGGTTAAAAATCAAGCCGGCTTTACCGGTAATCTCCGGCAAAGACCCTCTACCCGATGATAACACCGGACAGCCGCAACTCATGGCTTCCAAAACCGGCAAACCAAAACCTTCATCCCGGCTGGGCTGAGCATAGACCGTGGCCAAATTATAAATTTCTGCTAAGTCCCGCTCCGGCACCACCCCTAAACGAATAATCTTTTTGGGATGCAATCTGGCCAGATGTTGAAACTTAACCAACTCAACAGTTTCCGGGTGATGATGGTCATAATCGGTCGCGACCGCCTGGCGGCCAACGACAACAATTGGATAACGCAATTTAAGACAAAGTTTGGTCAGCTTAACCACGTTTTTATTCCAGTTTAAATCGCCGACGCAAAGCACGAATTTTTTCGGCAGGCAGTAGGTATTTTCCGCTTTCATCGGCCGGAAAATTTCGTCTGCGGCTAAATAGACCACAAAGATTTTATTCGGCTCCACCCCAATCAGACTAATAATGTCTTTTTTTGACGCCTGCGAGTCGGTAATGATGCCGTCGGCCCGCCGAAGAATTTTTTTATTTTGCCACCACTTTAACCTTCCCCTCATCCCCGGCGGATAGGCCTGAGGGTATTTTAAAGGAATTAAGTCATGAACGGTCACCACCGCCGGCAAAATCAGCGGCTGGGGGGAAAAAATCTTAAAAACTAAATAGTGCGTCAATTCCTGATTTTGCTCCACGACTTCGATTAATTTTGGCAGGCGCCAACGCATTTGCCCGGCATATACTCCTATACCCCGATTCTTGTCCAAAGAAGAAATGCCGCCGGTATCCAGCTTAACGCGCATGATATTTCTCCCACAGCTTGAAATATATTATGGGAAAACGCAAAGACGACATCAGAGAAAACGTAAATCCGGGCAAACCGTCAACCAGGCCTTTATGCCGAAAATAAGTCATCAGAAACCACCCGATTGGCTTAAACAATAAGTAATTTATGCTTGGTTTTGTGCCCGCACGATACAATTTATCCGCATCCAAACCGGTATAGCGGTTAAAACGCAATAAGTAATGGCTGAATTTTTTATCGGCCAAATGCAACAATGGGTTCTTAAGATATCCTACCTGGCCGTCAATCGTGATCTGTTCGTGAACCGACTCACAGGGAAAATGACCTTTGCCTTTTAGAAACAAACGAATAAGGTAATCCGGGTATTGTCCTCCTTTTGTCAAAAATTTGGTTAAAAACCAGTTTTTCCGGGGCAGATAGTAGCCGGCAAATTTAGATTGTTTAATCGCAGCCCTGATTTCCGCTTTCAGTTCCGGCGTTAAACGCTCGTCCGCATCCAATTGCAGTATCCAGCGGCCGCCGGCCTTATCCACCGCCAGTTGTTTATTGATATGAAAGATTGGCTGATTGCCGACTTTAAAGACCTTGGCCCCCAGTTTTTTGACAATTTCTCTGGTGTTGTCGGTTGAACTGCCGTCAACCACGATAATCTCGCCGGCTAAACCCTGAACCGACTTAATGCAGTCAGCAATATTAGTCTCTTCGTTATAAGTGGCTAAAACGACACTAAGCGGTATCGGCATAATAAGTAAAACGCCTGCAGGCCGTCTTTCCAGGTAATTTTTTTGCCCTCGCTAAACTCCCGGCCGGCGTAAGAAATCGGCACTTCGTAAATTCTGATTCCCTTCATTAAAATCTTAGCGGTCACTTCCGGTTCAAACCCAAACCGATCGGATTCCAACTTTAATGATTTTAATAATTTGGCCGGGATTAATTTATAGCCGACCTCCATATCCGAAATAGTGGTATTAAATAACACATTGGTAACCAACGACAACAATTTATTACCCATTAAGTGCCAAAAAAGCATGTTGCGGTGCGGCCCTAAAAACCGCGTCCCGTAAACGACTTCGGCTTTACCCTGTAATACCGGGTCCAGCAGTGACTGAATATCTTCCGGGTCATATTCCAAGTCAGCGTCCTGAACCAAAACATAGTCGCCGGTTGATTTAGCCAAACCGGCGCGGATCGCCGCTCCCTTGCCTTGATTTTTCTTTAAAAAAACCTTGTTGACGCCGCTGATTTTAGTTAATTTATTCCTGGTCCCATCAGTAGAACCATCATCAACGACAATCACTTCTTTTTCTGCTTTTAATTTAACCTGATTGATTCGCTTAATTATTTTCGGAAAAGTCGCCGCTTCGTTATAACTGGGAATGATAATCGACAACTTCATAAAATATTCAATTCCGGTTTATTAGCCGAATAATAGTATTGATTGCCCCGGCTAGAGTCAAACTGAATCAGTTGTAAGCTTGGATAATAAGCGGTAAAGGCAAAATTAATTCTGGGCAGCTTCAATCGGACTACCTGTAAAAACTCGCTGCGGGTATCAATCACAAAAAAATTCGGATTGGTCTGATCGTCTTCGTAACCGATTAAGCCGTGATACGGATCAAAAAAACGCAGTTTGACGGCTAACAGGCCGCCGCCGGCATCGCTATCGGTCCGGGTACGGATTCGCTTCCCGCCAATCTCAAAAAAACAAACCGGGTCGCAAATGGCTTTTATTTGATTATCGTCAACCAAAACAACCGGATCAACCAACGTCAGCGGCTGATAGCGTAAACGTTTTAGACTTGCCGCTCCGAAATTAGAAAAAACCTGATAAAATACTACTGTCGATAACCACATAAAGGTTATCAAAAAAAAACCAACATGAAGCAGTTTCTCGGGGCCTTTCATTTGAAGACAATTATATCATTAATTACTATCTGGTTATTGATAATTTTAGGCGTCTATCTCCGGACCAATCAAGCCGATGTCTTCCCGGCCGATAATAATGATGACAGTCTTTTTTACACTTGGGCAGGAATTACTTTTTGGGATAATCCGTTTAAACTCGCTTCCCATTCGATTTTCGAAGCGGATAATCCGGCCTTAATTTGGCGGTCACAATATAAAGACTTTATTCCCTGGGAACGGTTTGGTTTAAAAATCACCCAGCCCTGGCTGGACCATCCGCCCCTGGGTACGGCCATTATCGGCTTGCCGGCAAAATTACTGGGCTATCCGGCCTTTGCCCAAATACCCACCTTAATCGTCAGATTTTCGGCTTTAGCCGCCGGCATTTTTACTCTGCTGTTTACCTATATCATTGGGGCGAGGCTTTTCGGGGCCAAAATCGGCCGGTTAAGCTTGCTGTTTTTAGCCACAACTCCCTATTTTGTCGCCGCCCACCGCCAGGCCTTCCTGGAAAATATCTTAACGCCTTTATTCTTGGCCAGTTTAATCGCCCTGCTGAATAAAAAACTAATACTGGCCGCGATTTTGGCCGGCCTTTGCGGCTGGGTCAAAGCGCCCGGCTTTTCCGTCCCGTTTATGATCGCTTTTTGGCTATGGCGGCAAAAACAAATTAAGCCGGCGGTTAAATTTTTCTTAACCGGCACGGCCTCAATCCTCGCCTATTTCGGCTACGGCCTCTTGGCCGGCAAAGACGCTTTTTTTTACATGCTTCAGCAGCAAGGCGTCCGGGGAGCTTACGTCAGTTCTTTTTTCGATACCTTAACCATGCCCCACTTTTACGGCGGCTTTGACGACGGCCTCTATATTTTAAGTATTATTTTTAGTTTGCTAATGTTAACTAAATTCAAAAAAAATAATTTTAGATTTTTCAACTGGTTTTTAAGCTTATGGCTGATAACAATTTTCCTGGTGGCCGGCAGAAACAACAACTCCCCCTGGTATTGGTATCCGCTGATACCTTTCTTTTCTATCAGTCTCGGCTATTATGTTAACCAGGCTCTAAACTCTAATAACTTATTTCTGATTTTACCCTTTTGGCTGTTCGGATTAACCGGCTTTGACTTGCTAAAAATCGACGTCCCCTCCGCTTGGCTAAGATTAGCCACGATTGTATTTTTTACCCCTTATGTTTTAAATTTGAAAAAAATAACGTATTGGCTAACCAGGATTTTTTTATTAAGCCTGATTATTTTTAACATTTATATTACGGTTAATTCCCCCGCCGTCTATTGCCATTTTGAAAAATGCCCCAAGCCGATAAAAATTACCCGATGATTAAAAGAATATTACTGCTGGCAATAATTTTAGGTTTTTCCTGGCAAATTAACCAGCAACGCAGTTTATCGATGCATTTTGTGGACGAAGACGATCATTTGGCCGGGGCCGAGTTAATCAACCGCGGCTATAAATTACACCGGCAAATCCA
>PCSQ01000081.1 GCA_002772455.1 Candidatus Beckwithbacteria bacterium CG23_combo_of_CG06-09_8_20_14_all_47_9
TTGCGGGAATGCCAAATGAAGCCAGTATGACTATCGCGGGCAATAAAAATAACGATCGGGTGGCGTGGGGAGCATCAATGGTAATTGCCGACGCCAATGGCGCCAATAACAGCCATGCCAATAACCACCAGCGCCAGGAGTGTTTTGTTTTAAATAAATTAACTAACCCGGCAATTGCCAGTAAAATCTCCGCCACATAAAAATAACCCATATTGGGAATTCGCTGCCAGGGATGGCCGCCGCCCTCGATTAGCAAGAATCGGGGTGAAAAAGTTTTCCAGTAATTGGCGCCAACAACCCGGCCGAAATAAACATATTTATTCCACCAGGTCCGGGCTAAGACAGGATTTTCCTGATACACCGCTGTCCGGGCTTGATTGTAGTAGTCTATCGTCGCCGGATCAGAAAAAACGGTAATGCTTGATTTTTGGGCCGAAACCGGATTCAGCAATGTTACACTTAATAACGCACCTGCGACAAAAAGTGTAACAGCAAGCTTATTCAAATTTCTGACAAAAACGAGAAAAAATAAGGGTATAAAAATTATTGCGGAAGAATAAGTAAACATCGCTAGCAGCCAAAAAATTAATCCCCAATAACGTTTGATTAAAACTAACCATAAACCAACTAAAAACAAAGCCAAGGCCAAGTTGGCTTCAAAGGCAATCCGGGAATAAAAAATCGCCCAGGGGTTAAAAGCCAGCAGAAAGCTTGCAGTAATAGGTAATAAGTAATTGGTATACAGTAATTTACAGATTAAATAAACCATAATTACACTGACCACTCCGGAAAAGGCTGACCAAAAGCGGATCGAGAAATCATTAAGCCCGAAAAGTTTTACCGGCAAAATTGTGGCATAGATATAACCGGGCATTTTGTAGTCGCCGATCGATTTGAAGTTGAGCGGCCAACTGACTCCGTGCTCATCTTTTCCTGTTTGCAGCAACGAATAAGCGTTATAACCGATGGCCGCCTCGTCCCGGTTTAAGGCCGCCGGCAAAGCGCCTAAATATAAAAATCGGGAGAAAGCTGCCAAAC
>PCSQ01000104.1:0-511 GCA_002772455.1 Candidatus Beckwithbacteria bacterium CG23_combo_of_CG06-09_8_20_14_all_47_9
TACGGCAAAAACTTTCTGGTTATTTTTATTGGCGATGTCGCTTTGGGGAGTTTATTACGATTTGAAAAATTTCGGCTCGTTTGATTTTGTTGCCCGGTTTACCAAGACGGCCGAACACTCTTCCAGTTTCGGAGTGATGACTGTTTTTCAGGCCGCCGGCTATCTATTGGCGCCGCTGATTGCCGGTTGGCTGATCAGTGAAACCGTCGGTAACGCTCCGTTTATTGCCGCCGGGATTTTTCTGTTGGCGGCGTTTTTATTAATGTTGGTTTTAATGGGCCGGGAATCAAGTTATTTGCAGCAAGACTTATCCGGCCAGTACCGTTACCGGGGGCTTTTCTCTGAACTTAAGCTTTGGCGGCGTTTAGACCGGGTCCTGCTGCCGGTGCTGGTAATGGTGATGATTTTGAACATTATCGACGCTTTTTTCTGGACAATCGGGCCGCTGCTCGCGGAGAGTTTTGACTCAATGCGTCAATTTGCCGGTTTGTTTATGGCGGCTTATGAGTTG
>PCSQ01000104.1:599-741 GCA_002772455.1 Candidatus Beckwithbacteria bacterium CG23_combo_of_CG06-09_8_20_14_all_47_9
CGTCGTTGCTGGTATTTTTTGGCTATCAGACTTCACCGCTATTAATGGTCATTACGGTTTTTTTCTCTTCAATGCTGATGAGTTTGGCTTGGCCGGCTTTGCGGGCGGCCTTCGCCGATTACATTGCCGAAGCGGGCAAGTA
>PCSQ01000104.1:778-5292 GCA_002772455.1 Candidatus Beckwithbacteria bacterium CG23_combo_of_CG06-09_8_20_14_all_47_9
AATATCGGTTATGTCATCGGTCCGGCGCTGGCTGGATTTTTGGCCGATCATCTAGGCAATGCCAAAACCTTTAGCGTTATTGGTATAGTTGGGGTAATCACGGCCTTAATCCTTTGGAAAATGACACAAAAAAAGATTGTTGTATCAATCTAATTTATGAGGTGGACCCGGCGGGAATTGAACCCGCTACTCTTCCATGCCATGGAAGTGTGTTACCGGTATACTACGAGCCCGGACAAATTATTTCAATTTGGTTGATTCTTTGTGCGGTGTGTGCTTGCGGCAGTGCCGGCAATATTTCATTAGCGCCAACTTATCCGGCACGTTGGTTTTATTTTTCTGGTTAATATAGTTTTGCGATTTGCAGATAGTGCAAACAAAGGCGATTAAGCCCCGCGGACCTTTTTTTGCCATAATTAATTATACTCCTTTCTTGATTTACCTCAAGAGCCGCCTGCGAGAATCGAACTCGCGACCCCGTCCTTACCATGGACGTGCTCTGCCAGCTGAGCTAAAGCGGCACAAGTGATTCTAACACCTCTTGCCAATTTTTACAGGGAATAATATTAATATCACCCCTTGGTGCCTGATCGTGATAATCATAAAGATAAAGTGTGCCCGGATAGGTTTTGGATAAATCTTTAGCCAATTGGGGATGGTCGTCAACCATGCCGATAACCTGGGGGTATAAATACTCCAAAATTTTGGCTTTCCAGGCTAAATTGTTCGGCAAGCGGACGGCCGCCGGCCGGTAGATAATTTCTGCCGGTGGGAAACCGTGTTTATCCAGCCAGTCGCGGGTAGCCGTCAGTAGTTGTTTAGGCCGGGCAGTCAGGTAGGCGACGATCGGGACTAATCGGTGGATTTTTTCGACAATGTGATTGGCGTTTTTAATCAGCGGCAGTACCCGGTGCCAGTCTTCGTTGTAACGGATGCTTTCTTCCCATTGTCTGATTGCCGGGCTGTTCCAGTAGGGGGCGTTGTAGGAATAGCGGTATTTTGTCTTAACTTCCTCGACTGTCAAATTTTCCGGATTGCCGAAAGCTTTTTGAATGCCCTCGATCCAAGCGTCGCCGGACTGGGCGAGCGTGTCATCGATATCTAAAGCCAAACCCTTGAGTTTTTTGGTTTTTAGCCGGTTTTTAAGCTGAATAATAAATGAGTGCATATTTAGTGCTGGAGCTTGGATTCGAACCAAGGAAGCCTTGCGGCGCTTCTTTTACAGAGAAGTGTATTTGACCACTCTACCACTCCAGCAATAGATATATTTTATCAGTTTTGAGCCGGAGGTGGGTGTTGAACCCACGACTCCCAGTTTACAAAACTGGTGCTCTACCGCTGAGCTACTCCGGCAATAGCACCATTTTACTACAAAAAGCCCCGCCTGGCCGTTGGTGAAAAGTGGTCCCCAAGAAAAGGTCTTAGGGTGGGTAGGCTATCCGGCAAGCCACGGCTTTTCGGAATTTTTGCCTCCCGTACAAAAATTTGTTGAGGAAAAACCTCTTCACTTGTCAACGGGCCCCGCAGGGCAGTAAGATGATTATAGCAAATTTTTCACGGAGTCAAGTATTTATGGTAGGACAAGCATTAAAAGAATATACAAAAGATTTAAAAGCTGCGGACCGAAATTGGAAAAATAGAATAACTGCAAAACATCGTTACGAACAAGCCCGTGAAGCCGAAGCCAAAGAGGCAGAGTTAAATTCAATGGTTGATGAGCCTACTGGGTTATGGAACCGGCGCTATTTTGAAATTCAGTTGACTAATGAAATGGATAAGGCTAGCAGGAAAGAATATCAAAAAGCATTATCATTAATCATTTTTGACATGGATGAATTAAAACAGATTAATGATGAACAGGGCGGCCATTTGGTAGGAGATCTAGCCTTACGGTCCTTAGTAGAAATTGTTCAGGGGCCTCATCATGCTGCCACCTCTGAATTATCATCAGGTCGACTAAGAAAAAAACAGGTTATTAGGGAAACAGATATTCTTTGCAGATATGCAGGTGATGAATTTATTTTAATTTTGCCGGAAACTGATTTAACCAACGCCGCTTTAGTTGCCGAAAGAATTCGGTCGAATATTGACAGCCAAAGTGAAAGAAAGAGTGGGATTCATTTCACCGCGTCTTTGGGAGTGGCCGAATTTAAACCCGGACAAACTCGTGATGAGTTTTTTAATATGGCAGATTAGGTTTTGTATGAGTCGAAGGAAAAAGGTAAAAATCAAGTTACAGTAGCAGTTTAGTAATCCCGTTTATCACCGGCATGATCAGGTTGATCGCCAAAGACGAACCGCCGATGGGGATAATCAGCAAAATCAGCAAAATCGTGCCGTAGCGGCCCATAAAATCGTTGTACTCGTCGGCCCAGTCAGCGGGCAAAATGCCGTACAAAATCTTGGCCCCGTCCAGCGGCGGCACCGGCAATAAATTAAAAATCGCTAAATTAATATTAATCAGGATTACAGGATATAAGAATATAGAGAATAGTGGAGAGCCGGAAAATTTTAATACTAAAGATAAAGCCGTCGCCAGAATCAAATTAACCGCCGGGCCGGCCAGGGAGATTAAAGCGGCGTCGCGGCGGGGGTGACGCAGATTATACGGGTCAAACTCCACCGGTTTGCCCCAGCCGAAGCGGAAAAATAACAGCATCAGCGTGCCGATCGGATCGAGGTGCTTGAGCGGATTTAAAGACAGCCGTCCCTGCAGCTGCGGCGTCGGATCGCCCAACCGGTCGGCCATCCAGGCATGGGCAAATTCGTGGATAGTAATGGCGATAATTAAGGCCGGCAGAAAAAACAGTAATTCACTAAACATCAGGATTATGATAACATATCGTATGTCGATGAAATGTCAAAACTGCGGCAAAGGATCACAGTACGGTCACTTTGTCTCCCACGCCAAAAATCGGATTAAGCGGACGTTTAAACCCAATCTGCATCGGGTGACAGTGGTCAAAAACGGGATTAAACAGCGCTTGAGCCTTTGTTCCAGTTGTGTCCGTCAGCTGAAAAAAGCCGCTTTTGCTTAATATACCCGGCTACGGCTTGGGGCAGTAAATCAGCGCAATTTTCCCCATGTTCCAGTTTTTTCCTGACCATAGTTGAAGAAATATTGGTAATTTTCTGCCGCGGATGGATTAGCGGAATCATGTTAGGGTAAAGCGGTTTAAAGGCAAAACCCCGGCGCGGGTAAACATAAAAGACCATTAATTTTAGCAATCTTTGCCACTTGGGCCAAAGGTCAAAAGTTTTCAAATTATCCGAACCCATTAAAAATGAAAACTTATTAACGGGATATTGTTTTTGTAGAAATTTGATGTGGTCAATGGTGTTGCCGGACATTTTTTGGTCAAGGCAAGCCGTGGAAATTTTGACCTGCGGTTGCAATAAAAACTTAGTCATTTCGAGCCGGTGGTGAACCTCAACGAGGGATGAATTTTTGGCAAACGAGTGCTGGTATTCCGGCAATAGCCAGATTTCGTCAAGGCCGGGGATTAGCTTTAATTTAAAAATCTGGTCCAGTACAATCTCGTGCCCCAGCGTCGGCGGGTTGAAACTTCCGCCGAAAAGAGTGATATTCATCGGTTTATTGTAGCAAATGGCTATAACCGGTTTTGAATTGGCAAAAAGTGATCGGTTGTTTGCCTTCGAGCTGATACATATTTTTTGGCAGAAGCTTTAAGATTTTGCCGTTGGGCATAGTGGTCCAAACGCCCGGCCAGGGAAAAAGAGCCCGGATTTTTTTATCGTCTACGCCGACCTTAAACTCATCCCAGCTGACAAAACCGTCCTGCTTGGTAAAGCGTTTACAGTACGGTGTGGGTGATTTTTGCGGTTGAGGTAAAAGAGTAATTTTATTGTTCAAATAATCGGGCAGGATTTTAATTAACAGGCGAGAACCGGCGGTAAAGCAGCGGTTGAGGAGGTCCAAATCGGTATCGTCGGGCAAGACCGGCACTGCCTCTTGGGCGACGATCGGTCCGGCGTCAAACTCGCCGGTCATTTTAATAATGGTAATGCCTGACTGTTTGGCTCCGTCCAAAATCTGGTGGGGCACCGGCGTCGCCCCGCGGTAGGCGGGCAAGAGCGACGGGTGGAGATTTAATCCGCCCGGGGGCAGTTTCCGGCCGTAGGCGGCAGAAACTATCAATTCTGCTGTTCGATCGAGTATAGAAATTGATAGTTTATAGCCGGCCTTTATTAAGGCGGTTTTGACCTGGTTGGAATAGCCGGTATTGTTGCCCAAAAATAAAATCTTGACCATGACTTTATCATACCATTCTTGCTATAATTAATTATGAAGTTAAACCAGAAAACGCGGGCTAAATGGCTAAAAGAACGTCATGGTTTATGGTGGTCGACGTCCCAGCTTGATAAACTGTCCGACGAGGTTATTCTTGAAGCGGTAATGAACTACGGCCAGTGGGAGGACTTTCTGGATTTAAAGCAATGGTGGGGGCTTAAAAAAATTAAACAGCTGTTTGAGCAAATGATGTCAAAGAGGC
>PCSQ01000104.1:5306-6347 GCA_002772455.1 Candidatus Beckwithbacteria bacterium CG23_combo_of_CG06-09_8_20_14_all_47_9
TCAGTAAGTTTTCTCACGATTTTTATTTGGTCGGCGGTACGGCTTTGACCTTGCAGTTGGGACACCGGCGTTCAATCGATTTTGATTTGTTTAGTAATCGGGAATTTGCCAACGACAGTTTGTTAAAAAATGTCCGCCGCTTTTACCCGGTCGATAAAGTCTATGTTAAAAGCAGGGGTCAAATGACGATCGACGTCCACGGCGTCAGAATGACTTGGTATCAGTTTCCTTTCATCGTGCCGCACCAAATTAACTGGGAAAAAATTATTACCGTGCCGGATGTACCGACGATTGCCGCCATGAAAATTTACGCTTTGGGCCAGAGGGCGAAATGGAAAGATTATGTGGATTTGTACTTTATTTTTAAGCAGTATTCTTTGGCAGCGGTGATGAAAATTGCCGGAAAATTATTTGGTATAGAGATAAATGAACGAATGGTGCGGGAACAACTAAATTATTTTGCCGACGTTGATTATTCGCAAATAGTCGAATATCTGCCGGGCATGTCCGTCAGCGACGAAACCGTCAAAGCCTGCCTCAAGCAAATCGCCGTCAGCTAACCTGCAGGGTCCAACCCTGCAGGTAGTTTAAAACGGGTTTTTGACGGCTTTGAGTTTGCGGGTAGTTTTGTCGGCCAGGTAAATTGGTTCGCCGGATTTTTTCAGATAATCGATAAATAAAATTCCGTCCAGGTGATCGCGCTCGTGCTGAAAGTAAGACGAATAGGGTTTGAGTAAAACCTGTTCTTTGATTGCGCCGGTAATGGTTTGATAGCGGACCTTAATTTTGATCGGCCGGTCGATAAAGCCAAAATAGCCGGGAAAAGACAGGCAACCTTCCATGAACTGCAGGTCTTCGGGGAGCTGGGCCATGGTTTTCGGATAAATTTTAATAATCTCCGGGTTGACCAGCGGCTGGATCGATTTGTCCGGCAAAGTCATTAAAAATACCCGTTTTAAGACTCCGATCTGGTTGGCGGCCAGGCCGACGCCCTGGGGCCCAGCGCGTTTGGGTATCAGCGTCGCTTTCAGCTTGTCGACC
>PCSQ01000104.1:6396-6870 GCA_002772455.1 Candidatus Beckwithbacteria bacterium CG23_combo_of_CG06-09_8_20_14_all_47_9
GGCTTTTTGCCGCAGGGCCGGGTGAGGGTAGGTGACAATTTTCGCCATGGTGGTATTATAGCGGAAAAACAGCAATTTTGTGATATAATTATAGGATATGGCAAGAGTAGAATCAGACATCGTTCGAGTTTATGAGCAAAGAGGGGGGCTGGATTTTTATAATATCTTACTAATCCCTAATGAGGGGGGGGAACCTCAAGAATATTCTGCGGAAATTATTATAGCGGTAACTGACGATAAAAGGATAAAAAAAAGATTTGATGTTGCCCATCGCCAAGAAGCTGGATTTTTTTTGGAATACCCAGGCTTTAGAGAGGGGTTATCAAGAAGAATCCAAATAGTTGATATTCATACACATAAAACTGAAGGGGGTCCAATCGGCGTCTTTAAGGTCATCCTTAAGAAAGATGATTATGATGATTTTATAGGTAAAAGTGGGATTGATACTATTTAATATTGAGTGTATTTAGTCTT
>PCSQ01000102.1:0-147 GCA_002772455.1 Candidatus Beckwithbacteria bacterium CG23_combo_of_CG06-09_8_20_14_all_47_9
TTTACCATAATCCGCAAAACTGCACTGACACTTCCCAACAATGCCGTGAAACGTTCAGCGCCTACCTAAAATCAAATATTAACAGCCAACATCCGGAGCTTTGGGAGCAGCCTAACTTTCAATACGGTTTTGATTCGCTGATTGGCG
>PCSQ01000102.1:245-4232 GCA_002772455.1 Candidatus Beckwithbacteria bacterium CG23_combo_of_CG06-09_8_20_14_all_47_9
GAAAAAGCCAATGATATTTATGACGTCTTAGTTAAAAGCAATCCCTCACTCAATATGTCAACCACCGATTTTGTTAATTTAGCTCAAGCCAATGCCAGCTTAAACAATAATTACACCTATGGCGCCGGGGGGAATACCCTGCATTTATTCAATAACTTTGATAGTTTACAACCAAGCGACTGCTTTTTCTACGGCTCCGGTGTCGGCCACACCGGCTGTATTATTGATGTTATCAACAATGCCAGCGGCGAAACGCTGCTGGTCGTTTCCGAATCCAACTCTCCGGTCAACGGCACGCCTACCGGCTTGCCGGAAACCTATTATCTGACCGAGGCCGACTGGGGCAAAAAAATCGGCGCCGCCTTTCAGTCTGTCTGGTTCTTACGGCCGAAATAATCATAAAATAACTATGCTATACTTAATTAAATGAAAATGAAAAGCCTGCTCAAAAAAACCGGCCGGATTGTATTAATTTTCCTGGTAGCGGCCTTGGTCTTTTTTGCAGCTTCGGCGTCGGCCGGGGCGCTGACCACCGCCAACGGCAGCCAGTATAACCCCATAATCACGATTGCTTATTTGTTGACCGCTTGCCTGTTTAGCTATTTTTACTCGGCAACGAAAAGAGAGATGTTTTCCTGGTGCCTACTGGCCCTGATTTTATCGTTTTTGGTCAACTTTATTATCGGGTCGCTGTTTCTGGTGATGCTGCCGCCGGCGTTAAAGAAGCTAAGGCTGATTTAAAACTTGACAAAAAGATAATCTTAAGGGATTTTTGATTATGAACCGCTCCAAACCAAAACCGACTTTTTCTGGTCGCACTGATGCCTCGGTAATTTTAAGCGGTCTGGCCTCGCCGACCGGAGGCTCGGGGAAATTATTACTGGCTGCCGATAAAAATAAGTTAAAGCTAATCACGACACCATTGGTTATCAACGAAGTCAATCGACATTTGAGCAAACTTAAGCTTACTTCCAAAAAACTAACAGATTGCCTCGATAAAAAACTGATTAATCTAAAAAATAACCCTTCGATAATATTGATTGAACGCTGTACTAAACTAACTGTTGACCCCGATGACGCCCATGTCTTAGCCGGAGCGATCAGCTGTAATTGCCAATATTTAATAACACTCGACAAAAAGCATCTTCTTAATAAACAGGTAAAGACACACCTGAAACCAATCTTGGTTTTATCCCCTAAAGAATTTTGGCAAGCGCTCGTTTAAACTGATCCAGGTTTTTGTGGGTGGCGGCGCTGATGGCCAGGGCTTTGGGGAAACGGGGAATTTTTCCGACCGGCAGGAGATCAATTTTATTTAAGATAATTATCTCCGGCTTTTCCAGTAATTTGGGCGAGTATTGACCCAGCTCGTTTCTTACCTGCTGATAATCGGCTTTAATGGTTTTGCTGGTGGCATCAAGTAAATGGACCAGCACCCGGCAACGCTCTGCGTGGCGCAGAAACTCGATCCCCAAACCTTTGCCCCGGCTCGCGCCCTCAATTAAACCGGGAATGTCGGCAATGACAAGGTCGCACCTTGTCATCCCGCTCCGAAAAACGCCTAAGTTAGGTTCTAAGGTAGTAAAGGGATAGTCGGCAATTTTGGGGGTGGCTTTGGTGAGAACGGACAAAAGGGTGGACTTGCCGGCATTGGGTAAACCGATCAGGCCAATGTCGGCTAAAAGTTTTAACTCTAAGGCCAGAGTTTTTGTTTCCCCCGCTTCGCCCGGATCGGCAAATTTGGGGGTGGTTAACGTGGGCGAACGAAAGGCCCAGTTGCCCCGGCCGCCGTGACCGCCTTGGGCCACTAAAATTTTCTGACCCGTTCCTATGAGGTCAATGGAAGGGTCGGACCCTTCCATTTTTACTACTGTGCCCGGCGGTACTTTGATTTCCAGATCAACCGCATTCCTGCCCGTCCGGCGGTTTTTGCCGCCCATTTGGCCGGAATCGGCCGTAAATTTTTTTTGAAACTGGAAATTTTTGAGCGTGTTTAAATTTTTATCGACTGTCAGGTAAACCGAACCGCCGTCGCCACCGTTGCCGCCGTCCGGCCCGCCTTTCCGGACAAATTTATCCTGACGCCAGCCGACTTTACCGCGGCCACCGGAGCCGGCAGTAACGGTTATTTTCGCGTAATCGATCATGGCTAATTGTAACATGGGGCTTGACTGGAAGGGTCGGACCCTTCCATAATAGACATATGCCCAGTATTTACCTGCGTCGAAATTTCAAGCCAAACACCTTTCACCATCTTTGCAACCGCGGTGGTTTCCAACATAAAATCTTCCGGAAAAAGAAGGATTATGAAGTTTTCACCGATATCCTTAAATATTACCTACACCATCCGGAATACCCTTCCCTATCGAAGCTTTCCGAACCAAAAATTAAAAAAATAAAGAAAAGTCCCCAACCATACCGGTTGCTGGCCTACTGCCTAATGCCCAATCATTTCCATTTATTGATGCAGCAGTGTGAAGACTCTCCGACGCTCTCTGCCTTTATGAAAAAGATAAGTGTAACTTACGCCATGTATTTTCAGTACCAATACCATCATTCCGGAGGGCTATTCCAGGGAAAATTCCGCAGTGTTCAATTTTACCGCGACGATAGCCTGCTTTATGTTTCCAAATATATCCACCTCAATCCGCGAGGAATGGAAGGGTCCGACCCTTCCATATACCTCTGGTCATCACTGGGTGATTATTTAAACAGCAGTAATAAAAACTGGCTTCACCCGGAAGTTATTTTTAATACTTTCTTTGCCAAATCGGGCGATCCCCGGCGGGAATACAAACAGTATATTTTTACTCCGGCTGACGCCGAAAAAGAAATTCTCTTGAGGAAAATGGAAGGGTCGGACCCTTCTATTTAAGAAACAGGAGGGGGTCGAGGAACTCGCCGCCGCGGCGGATTTCAAAGTGAAGGTGCGGACCGGTGGACCGGCCGGTAGAACCGACGTTGCCGATGACGTCCCCGCGGTTGACCGTCTGGCCGACGGTAACGCTGACACTGCTCATATGGGCGTAAAGCGTGGTTAAACCGTTGCCGTGGTCAATCATCACCCGGTTGCCGTAACCGGCGCTATCCGGCCAGCCGGCGACGATGACCCGGCCGGAATCGGCCGCCAAAATCGGCGGCTGACTCTTGTTGGCAATATCCAATCCCCGATGGTACCAGACGTAACGCTGGGAAATACTGCCGGAAACCGGCCAAATAAACTGGCCCACGGCCGAAACCGCCCCGGCATCCGGCGTCCGCTGGGCCACGTAGCGTTTCGGGTCCCACAGGACCTCGGCCGGCTTGACGCCGTCGGGCACCACCAAGACCTGGCCGGCGGCCAGCGCAAAAGTTTCGTCGTTACTGTAGGTATTAAACGGCCAGTTAATAATTTGCTGAGGATCAACGTCGTATTTTTTGGCCACCGAGTAAACCGTCTCGCCGCGCTTGACTTTGTGGACCATGCCGGTCACCGGCGGAATTTCGATCGTTTGGCCGGGTTTGATCGCATCAATTGACGCTAAATCATTCTGCCAGCGAAGGGTATCAATGGAAACGTCAAATTTTTTGGCAATCGAAGAGACCGTATCGCCGCTTTCCACAATATAGGTCACCACCCCGTCCCGGGGTTTGACCGACACCGCTGTCGTCGTATCAAAAGCGATCACCCCGCCCGTGCCTAAAACTTCCCCGCTTTCGCCCTGGCTGTTAACCGCCCGGGATAAAAGCGGCGTCAGCATTAAACCCACTAAAAACAAACCGGTCATCCCGGTGTGCAAAAACGGCCGGGTGTAACGGCCGCGCTTGGCCGTCAGTCCGTCTACCACCACGTCTTTGCCGGCTTCGAAACCGGCAATAAAATCCAGCGTCCGCCGGCTGAAATAACCGGACAAAAATCGGCAAAAACCCTTGAATTCCAACCAGCAAACCAGCGCCGGATTCAGCCGCATCCGCTTAAAAATCATCATACCGTCTCCGGTTCGGCCA
>PCSQ01000102.1:4251-5019 GCA_002772455.1 Candidatus Beckwithbacteria bacterium CG23_combo_of_CG06-09_8_20_14_all_47_9
GGTAGTTCCCGGCGGCCAGCAGGTTTGCAGGACCAACCGCCGCGGGCTGGAGACATCGGTAATATCAGATAAATCCGTCGGGTCGGCCACTTTTTTGTATTTGACCCGGTAACGGTACTCTTCGCCCTGATAATAAACTAAAATCAAATCATCCGCTTCCAGTTTCCGCAGGAGGTAAAAAACGGCGTTAAACCGGGCCACATTAAGATTCGAGTCGGTCGAATGGCCAAAAATATAGACCGCGCCGTCTTCGTTAGGCAGGGCCGAACCGGCCGCGTGGGCGACACCGCCTGACTGCCGGAGAACCGATTGATAAATATTAGTGTCCGACGGGTTAACATTGGGAGTAACGGCGACGTTGGCCAAAATTTTCGGGATGACCACGCCGAACTCGGTGGATAGCGGGGTGATCAAAACCTGGGCAGTCTCGCTTAATTGGGAAAAGCCCTGGCCGACCGAATAAAACATGCCGGCAAAGCCGGAAATCGGACCCGCCGACACAATAATGGAAGGGTCCGACCCTTCCACTTTAGCCTGCTTCGGCCGGATCTGATAACCGACTTCCAGCCATAGACTGGGACCGAATATCCAGGCTAAACCGGCAACCGCGGCCGCCAAGCCGCCATTTATAATTCCGCGGATATAAGTTTTTTGAGCCATAACAATCCCATTATACCTAAACCTAAAAATAAAGTCAGAGCCGTAGGCGTGCCGGTATCCGGCTGGGCCGGCGGCAGACCGGGGCTGGGCGAGGGGCTCGGACTGGGT
>PCSQ01000101.1 GCA_002772455.1 Candidatus Beckwithbacteria bacterium CG23_combo_of_CG06-09_8_20_14_all_47_9
TGCTTCATAATAAATTAATTCTAACATCCATTAAAGAAAAACGCAAAAATTTTAACGAACTTTAGTTCAGTCTAACATACTTTTATCTGGAGGTTCATATGGGAAATCAAACCAAAGTAAACTACTGGATGATTTCAACAATAATTTTTGCCGCTCTTTTTTTAGGAATGGCAGGAATGTATTTATTCAACATTCAGAATGAGAAAATTTTGAATCAAAAACAGATAGACCAGCAGTCGCAAACCGATAACTTTATGGGAGCGAGCTTGCTTTTACCGGTAATGCTTCACGAACAGTAGACGACCCATTTCCTCTAAAAGAATATGAAATTAAAGTGAGTAAGAATCAAGGGAATTTTGGATTGGTGGAATCAGAAATGACGAAAGTACGGTACACTTAAGAAAGAATCAAAAATCGCGCGCGCGAAACATAAGCGAGGCCGGAAAGAGTGCTATAATCATTCCAATATGGCGCCGGATGATATTATAGTGTTTTGGAAAGCCTCGGCTGAAGATGACTGGGAGACGGCCGAAGCGATTGCCGTCGCCAAAAAGTACCCCCAAGCGTTATTTTTCTTGCCGATCCATGAACTTGTCAAACTCGCGCATCAGGCGGCGCTCGCTTAAGTGGTTGGCATCTGCCAAGGAACTTTTCCAATGGCTCAAAAATCAATACTAGCGGATACTCCTGAAAATTTGATTAAGAAGTACCGGCTCGTGCTGGCGGAAGCGGGTATTCCGGTGGATAAAATTATTCTTTTTGGCTCATACGCCAAGGGAACTTCCAAATCATGGAGCGATGTTGACGTCTGTGTGGTTTCTCCGTTATTCGGCAAAAACGGCTATGACGAAAGAGTCCGTCTCATGAAGCTGGCGAGCGGGATTGACGATATGATCGAACCGCATCCTTACAATGCTAAAGACCTGGCCGATCCGTGGGACCCGCTGGCGTACGAAATCCGGACCAATGGCCGGGTTATTATTTGACAGGTCCATAAATAAATGTCTTCTTGACAATTTCAGAATTTCTGATATTCTGAAAATATGATTTACACCGCGGTTATCCGGCAAAGAGGCCAGTTGACCATTCCCGATCAAGTCAGAGACATGTTGACTTGGTTACGGGAAGGTTCGGTGGTGGGAATTGATATTGATAGAGAAGAAGTGAGAATTAAGCCTCATTCTAAAGTGACAAAAAATATTGACTGGGACGGATTTTTTTTGAAAGTTCAGCTAGCCAGATCATTCAAGGGTAAAAGAGGCAACCTGTCTTCGATAGTGGCCGGGGACAGAGAGGATCATTAGTGTGGGCCGAAAAATAAAATTGGTAGTCGATTCATCGGTGATGGTGAAATGGGTCAACAGCCAAGAGGAAAAATATTTGGACCAGGCTGATAAACTAGCCGCCGATTGCCAAAAAGGAAAAGTCAGATTACTGGCGCCGGAGTTGGCAAAATACGAGGTCGGCAACGCGATCTGGAAAAAGGGACTGGAATTGCCCATGGCAAAAGCTTCATTGGCGACAATTTATGCCGGTCCGGTGGAATTTGTCAGGCAAGATGAGTCTCAGGCGATGAGAACGATGGCCATCGCTCTCGATCAGAAAATTACTTTTTACGATGCTTCGTTTCTAAGTTTGGCGGAAAACGTTAAGGCAATATTAGTTACCGCCAACCCCAAACACCAAAAAACTTTATCCGGGGTTAAAGTCATCAACTTGAAAGATTATTAGACCGCTTGACACCCCGGCACTGTTTCTGTTAAGATACTCTTTGTCTTTCAGGAGACAAAAACTTAATGATAAACCGATTACCACAAAACCACTTTCTCCAGACGGGGTAGGGCTGTCTTTCATTTAAGTTTTTCGGTCTTGGGCCAGTAGCTTTAGCTGGCTAGAGCACTGCATTTGCAATGCAGGGGTCAGCGGTTCGAATCCGCTCTGGTCCACACTATTGTCTTTGGCTCTTTGAAAAGTGAAGAGAATTGAGGTCTTTAGGTCTAATTGAATTAAAGCAATCGGTGGATACCTTGGATGGATTAGCCGACGAAGGACGCGCCAGACTGCGAAAAAGATCGGGGAGCTGTCAAGAAGCATTGATCCGGTCGTGTCCGAATGGGGAAACCCCCCCGATTGAAACATCGGGGACTACGACGCAAGTCGTGGGGGGAACTTGCCCAACTGAAATATCTAAGTAGGCAAAGGAAAAGAAATTAACAAAGATGCCGTCAGTAGCGACGAGCGAAAGCGGCGTAGGCCCAAACCATGTATTTATATGTGGGGTTGTAGGACTCCTATCCGGGAATTTTTTGATAGCTGAATCCAGCGGAATCTGGAACCAAAGAAAGTGAAAGTCTTGTAAGTGAAATTGAAAAATTTTCTGGGAGATTCCTGAGTAATACGAGAGACGGCAAACTCCTGTATGAAACCGGGGCGACCACGCTCCAAGGCTAAATACTAGTCCATACCGATAGTGAACGAGTACCGCGAGGGAAAGGTGAAAAGAAGGGCGAAACGCCCTATGAAAGAGAACTTGAAACCGATTGCTAACAAGCAGACAGAGGGCCGATGACGCAAGTCTATCGCGCCTGATGTCGTGCCTATTGAAGAATGAGCCGGTGAGTCTTTATTAACTGCCAGTTTAATCCGTTTTTAGCGGGGAAGGCGTAGCGAAAGCAAGTCTTAAAAGGGCGATTAGCAGTTGATAGAGGACCCGAAACCGGGTGATCTATCCTTGAGCAGGGTGAATTCCGACGAAAGTCGGGAGGAGGCCCGCACCCGTTAGTGTTACAAAACTATGGGATGACTTGAGGTTAGAGGTAATATGCCAATCGAACCCGGAGATAGCTGGTTCTCCCCGAAATATATTTAGGTATAGCCTTGCCATTTACTCCAGGGGTAAAGCACTGGATGGATATTAAGAGCTTGCTTTTGGTATCCAACCAAACTAAGAATACTGGAGGAATTATTGGCAGGAGTCAGTGTCTGGGGGCTAAGCTCCAGAGGCAAAAGGGTAACATCCCAGATCTTCAGCTAAGGTCTCTAAATAACCGCTAAGTTTTTAAGGAAGTCATCGTCCTTAGACAGCCAGGAGGTCGGCTCAGAAGCAGCCATCCTTGAAAGAAAGCGTAACAGCTCACTGGTTGACGGAAGATGGCGCCGAAAATTCATCGAGGATAAGTGGTTTACCGAAGCTAAGAATTCCCCGACGTAAGTCGTGGGTCTGGTAGGGGAGCGTTAATAACGCGGTGAAGGGCCGATGTAAATCGTGCCTGGAGTATTATTAAGTGAGAATGCCGGCATAAGTAGCGTTTGGAGGTAAGAATCCTCCATGCCGAATGTCCAAGGTTTCCTACACAACGTTCGTCGATGTAGGGTGAGTCGATCCTAAGGCAAGTCCCGCTTTTGCGGGGGTAGTCGATGGACAACAGGTTAATATTCCTGTACCGTGATTGGTTTAATATTTAAAGGTGTGACGCCGCCGGATAGTCAGAGCGTCCTAATGATAAGGCGTTTAAATCATCAGCCAGTGGCCATAGGAAAATCCGTGGCTGCGACGGCGAGTGATGACGGAAATTCTGCCTTCGGGCGGGAAATTCTGACAAGTTTAGCGGCCGAGAAAAGCATCGTTAAATGAACCAGTTGCGTTCGTACCGCAAACCGACACAGGTGGACGGGTCGAGTAGACCCAGGCAAGCGGAAGAATGATGGTTAAGGAACTCGGCAAAAAAGCTGGGAGTAAGTTCGCAAGATTCCCTGCCTCGATGGCGCAAGTCATCGGGGTCACAGCCAAAGATTGCCAGTCGACTGTTTAACAAAAACACAGGTCTATGCAAAGGCGTAAGCCGAAGTATATGGGCCGAAACCTGCCCAGTGCCGGAAGGTTAATTGCGAGGGTGACCCCGACTTGTTCGGGATAGCCTTCAATCGAAGCCCCGGTGAACGGCAGCAGTAACTATAACTGTCAACTATAGGGCAGTTGTAAAATTTGGCTATATGCTGGAATCCCTGTTCTGAAAAAGATGAAGAATATCACACTAGAAATGGTAAAAAAGATTATGATATAAGTATGACCATTTCTGACAAAGTGTTGATTGCAGGCAATCAGCAGGAAAGAGTTCCAAGGGACCCGGAGAATTTGCATTATTATTTGACTGGATTCGCCGATGGAGAAGGTAGTTTTACAATTACCATCCATCGTCACCCTGTCCGTTTTGGCTGGGTAATTGATCCAATGTTTCAAGTTTATCAGCATAAAGATAATGCGTTTATTCTCTATATTTTTAAGAAAGAGTTACAATGCGGATACGTCAGCGAAAAAGGAGGAAATCCAAGCTGTTTTGTCTATTGTGTAGATAAAATTCAGCAGTTAAAGGATATTGTTATTCCTTTTTTTGAGAAATATCCGCTGGTCGGAGAAAAATACGAAAATTTTTCTCTGTTCAGAGAAGTAGTAAATCGATTATCCGAAAGGAAACATTTTACCAAGCAGGGATTCACAAAAATTGTGAGACTTTGTTTTAGAATGAACAGAAACGGAAAATATCGAAGAAACTCTCTGGAAACAATTCTTGGGTCTTTGGAAAAATCCTCAGAGACTATACGCCAAACTCCGTTAAAAACGGGGATGATATAGTCCGATCTCTGCGGCGACGCAGAGGATCTCTGTTCAAGGAAAACAGAGTGATAACGAAATGTCTATGGTAGCGCAGTTCCTTGTCGGGTAAGTTCCGACGCGCACGAAAGGTGTAACGAGCTGGCAACTGTCTTGACCATTAATCCGGCGAAATTGAAATGGCCGTGAAGATGCGGCCTAGTGACTGCAGGACAAAAAGACCCCGTGGAGCTTTACTACAACTTGGCACTGATTTATTTATATCAATAGTCGAGAATAGGCGGGAGTATCGGCGCAAGTCGATACAACAAGTGGAATACCGCTCGTTGGTTTAAGTAACTCTAACCCAAAGATTCTAAACACGAATCTGGGGACCGTGTCTGGGAGGTAGTTTCGCTGGGGAGGTGGCTTGCTAAAGAGTACCGCAAGCGCGCCAAGGTACCCTTAGTACGGATAGAAATCGTACTGAAAGTGTAAAGGCATAAGGGTGCTTGACTGTGACACCTACAAGTGAAGCAGGAGCGAAAGCTGGCCTTAGTGATCCTCGATTGCCTCGTGGGAGGCAACGGGCTTATCGGATAAAAGCTACC
>PCSQ01000128.1:0-1297 GCA_002772455.1 Candidatus Beckwithbacteria bacterium CG23_combo_of_CG06-09_8_20_14_all_47_9
AGCTCCACCCCGAGCGGGCCGTAATCATAAGTATTGGCCAAGCCGCCATAAATCTCACTGCCGGGGAAAATAAACCCGCGTCTTTTCGCCAGCGCCGTTCCCTGCTTAAAAACATCCATACCCAATTGTAAATGATTTTCCCGCCTCTTGCCAACCATATCTGTAAGTGCCTACAAGGACGGACCCTGTAGGCTAAATAACTCTAATTTTGCTTGCCAGCTCTTGACTGAAGCCTTCCTTTTGCCAATCTTCAATCCAAAATTTAATCGCCTGAAATAATTCAGTTTTTTTACCTTCTAAGGCCATCAATGCCAATACTTCTTCAATGGCCGAAGCAACTTGAGCTTTTTGATCTTTTAAATATGGCTGGCTTACCAACATAAAAGTCCTATAAAAAGCCACCAAACAAGCAGCGGCTAATTTATCCAATTGCCAGTCATCATCAAAAAATCCAAAACTATTCATCGCTTCTAAAGTTGACCGAAAATATTGATTTTCTTTACCCACATCCTTAACCAACAGCAAATTATCTTTTAAAATTTTCTTCAGATAAATTGCGTTAATACATTCTTCGGGAAACGATCTTTGAGAATTAAAAAAACTTATCGCCTGATCTAATTCATCAACCCAAAGGCGAACTTTATCAGAATAACTTTTATAAAAAGCAATTAATGCTTTAACGTGTTTTCTTTTCCCCAAAATTTCGTCAGCTAACTTAAAAAAATCAGTCGGCAATAACGTATCGGAAACATTCATAACGCCGAGGGGTATAATTTTTAGTAAAAAAGTCAGCCGAATCTTTTGCCTGTTGTAATGAATATTGAGAAGAATGAGACGCGTGAGCTTTAATTCTAATCTCAAGCTGATCAGTTACATCAATATGAACTAAATCAGGATGTTCGTAAAAATCGACTAATAAAAACTCGGTACAGGCGTGTGAGGCAACGTTCTTATCCTGAAAATGCTCCGGGAAGAATAATAGATCGCGACTGTAAGGATAGGCGGCATCGATAGCGATATTGCCGGTATTAAGGTGATCGCGGTGATTCACCCAATTGACATCTTTGGCAAAGCGAATAATTTTATGTTCCGGGTTATGGGTAATGATTAATTCCGGTTTAAATAAACGAATCTGTTTGGCAACTTGACCAATGCTTTCTAAATTATGTTCCACCCCACCATCGGGAAAATTTAAATAGATATTATTCTCTTCTTTAATACCAAAAACTTTCATAGCCGACCGATCTTCTTTTAATCTGATCTCCCCCAATTCTTTTTCCGAGATTTTTTGCTGGCG
>PCSQ01000128.1:1321-6434 GCA_002772455.1 Candidatus Beckwithbacteria bacterium CG23_combo_of_CG06-09_8_20_14_all_47_9
CTATTTTAACATCAAAATCCCCGTCATAATCAATAGGCTAAACACTACCAGCCAAACCGAAGTCATAAAAACTATTTTTAAGGATTGCTCATACTTTTTGGTTTTGAGATAAAGCTTCACCGGGTAGGCAAACACCAGCAAACCGCAGATCATCGCCGAAGTCGATAAAATTGTCAGCTGCCAAAAGATCATTGCAATCAAACTGCAGTAGCCGATTACTCCCAAAGCCTGAATAAAAGCGATCATTTTTTGGTAGCGTTCAAAATCATCACGAAGAGACTAATCACTACCAATAATTCTGCAGCAATAACAAAATACCAATTAATATTATTTACCTCGATCATACAGCCTCGATCCGGTCAACCAAAGTAAAATGGCTGATCCTAAAGTAAATGGTAACATAACCAGTTTGCTTTTATCAATGGGGCCGACAAAAAACGCGCCGGCAAAGATACCGAAGAAAATTTGCGCCGCCGGCACACAAACTTCTGACCAATATGACAGACTGGACAAATTCTTTTTCGCTCTCCGGCGCCGGGCCATAAAATTAAGTTTACACTATTTCAGTTTTTTAGAATTCAGCGGTTTTTCGGTAATCGTCAAAATGTGTGCCTCGAGGGAAGCGCGGTCGGGGCGAGGCGGCAAGCCAAAGCCAAGTCGTGTTAATAACTGGGCTTCAAAATCGGCGATCAAATTATTGCTGGCCGAGTGACCATTTAACTGTGACAAAGTCTCCCCCAGTAGAACATAGACTTCCTGATGCTCCTGGTTTTCGGCGGTCAACTTGTCCACCAACTCTAAAAGCAAATAGGCAATCCGCACCCGGTTTAGGTTACCACGCAGCCGGGAAAAATTATTAATCGTTTCCGCTTCGGTAATTAAGTCCAGATTTTTACCCTTGGCAATTTGCAGCCGAACCTGATTGAACAGCTCCAGGTGACCTTTTTTGCGCGAGGTTAACCGCCGGATACCCTTAGCTATCAAAGTTAATTTACCCCGATCTTTGGAAAACACCGTCACCAACCGATCGGCCTCACCCAAATTAGTCCGCTTTATCACAATCGCTTCGGCCTTAAAACTGCCGGGCATTAAAACTGAAGTTCCCGGTCGGCATCTAAATCAAATTCCTGGTTATTATTGCCTAAAGTCACGGTGTAATGGTGGTTTTTCGCCCCCGGCTGTTTCTGAATCAATAACCGGTAATCCCCGCTCTTTTTAAACGGCAGAGTGTATTTGTAAATCAGCTTGGTCCGGGATTCGGGCCGCAGTTCAATAAACGCCTCCAGCACGGTTTTACCCAGCTCTTTATTAACCGTGGCTTCGATATCCGAACCCAGCACTTCCACTAACTGGCTGCCTTCCGGAACATATAATCTCACCCAATCACGCAACAATCCATTAAGGCACAAACCGCCGGATTCCAAATTACAGTCAGAGGCCGGCTGGGGATTAGTGTAGGTAACCGTCACGGTTTTAGTAATTGTACCGTCGCCGGCAACGTCGATGGCCTGATCTACAGCCTGTTGAACATAAAGATTAGACTTGGCTCCGGCGAAATTGGTGTCGTTTAAGTAAAAATAGTCGCCGGTAAACTCTTTCACCCGGCCGCTGGCGTTAAACGCATCCGCCGCCTGCTGCATGGCCGGATCATCGGGGAAATAAAACATCAGGTGTTTAGCCTTAATATTCTTTAGACCGATCTCCATAAACTGCGGCCAAAGTTTCTTGGGCGAGTTCATCACGTTTAATAAAATCGAGTGCATTAAAGGCCCGATCATGCCCTTGCGGTTGGCTTTAATGTAGTAGGTCGGCCGGGTGGAATAATCTTCCATTTTGTAAACCACTTGAGGACAGTTACATTCTTTGACGATTTCGGCATCATACCGGCCCCAGTCGGCTACCCCCACCGGCCCTAAAACCTTGAGTAAATCAACCACTATCTGGGTATCCATGGCAATTACCCCGTTAAAATCTTTATATTGGGCCACGGCTTTATAATTGGGCAAAAACGTGTCCATGGCCACGGTAAAATCGGGTGATAAATTCATGTCCCGAAGATGAAAATTATAGACTAACGGCAGATATTTTTTGATCGGCTCCGGCGCCGGCAGACGGTTACCGAATTTATTATCCAATTCATAGATATCCTGGGACAGCACCGGTGTCACTTTCCCCCGAAAAGTTTCCAAAATCGCGTAGGCTGTCAAAAACCCGCCGCTGCCCCGGATTTCGGCGTCATTTTGAAAAATTAATAAATAGGTTTGGGTTTCCTGCTGGCCCAAAAGTTTTGGCAGTAAAGCCAGAAGTGGTTTGATGTTTTTCAGCACTTCACCGCTGCTCGTTAACGAATCGTTCAAGTTCTCAATTTTGAGGCGGACTGACTTCGGATAATGCTTGGGATTAACTTGGCTGAATTCTTGCTGGACAATCTGCAGTTTGTCGCTGACTCCGTTTAATTGAGGAGTAATCTTATCCAAAGTTTCCAAGATAAAGATAATTTTTTCTTCAGCGCTGTCAATATTTAATTCTGTTTCCTCCCCGGAAAAACCCAAAACATCGGCGTATGGGGTAATTGACTCCAGGACGGTTTTTCCGGCAGCGATTCCGGCTAAACCGGCATTTAAGCCATGACGGCCGTCGGTCACATAAAGGCCCACGCCGGGAACAACCTTTAACCAATTCACCAGGTTATAGCGCCGGCTCACCCGCTGCAGTTCGGTTTCCGCCTGGTTTAAATTCTCGGTCGCTTTAATTAAATCTTTCTCCTGTAAACCGGCCATAGCGGTTTGCGCGGCAAGAAGAGTTTTGCCTAAAGCCGGTTTCATCGTAGCCGTTACGATCACCAGATATAGCCCGATAACCAGGTAAAAACCAAAAAAAACCGCTAAACCGATAAGCAGTCGCCGTTTTACCATTTGGATAACATCGCCATCGGGGTTTTTAAAATAATCAGCATGTCCCACCAAAAATTATAATATCTTGCATAATTAAGATCCATTTCGGCCCGTTTGTCAAACGGGATTACGTTTCGCCCCGATGTCTGCCACGGCCCGGTAATCCCCGGTTTGACTGATAGAATTGAGGCAATCCAAGGTTTAGTTTCCGGATATTTTCCCCCCTGTTCGACCAGTTCTTTAGGAATGTAGGCCCGCGGTCCGACCAGGCTCATTTCTCCCCGGACCACATTGAGCAGCTGGGGAAACTCGTCAATCGTCAGGTTTCTTAAAAACCGGCCCAGTTTGGTAATCCGCGGGTCAGACTCCAGCTTCCAGTCACCGGCCTTAAACTTTTCCAGCAACCGCTTGTTTTTTTTATACAAAATTTCGTCGGCATTTTTGATCATTGTCCGGAATTTATATAATCTAAATTCGCGGCCGTTTTGGCCGGCGCGGCGGTGGGAATAAATCACCGGCCAACCGGAATCCAACCAAATAACCAACGGGACGATCACCCAAACCGGTAAAAACAATAAGGCTAAAATAAAAGTTAAAATAAAATCCAATGGCCGCTTAAAATATCGGTACATAAACTACTTTTTCTCGTACAGCGCTTCGTATAACTGCTTCACCTTGGGGGCTTGGGACAATGGGCAAACCAACAAACCTTCTTCAGTATCCACCACGATCATGTCCGAAAGACCCACCACACCGATAACCCCTTCATCTTTGCAGATTATCAGCGAGTTTTTGGTCTCCATCAATTTAACTTTGCCGAAAACCACGTTGCCGTCTTTATCTTTGGGTAAACCGTGGTAAAGCAGTTCCCAAGTGCCGACGTCCACCCAGCCCATGTCCACCGGCAATTCCCATTGGCTTTTGGGCGGCAACTTTTCAAATAAACCGTAGTCAACCGAAACTTTTTCGAATTTAGGATATTCGGCTTCCAGTACCGCCGGGAATTCCGGAGTATCGATCGCCGGCACAATTTTTTCCAAAACCGCATAGGCCCCGGGGGCATACTGCCGGTAATACTGCAGCAGCAGCGCCGGTTGAGTCGCCATGTAACCAACATGGATTAGGTAATCTTTGGCGCTAAAAAATTTCTTGGCCGTGGCTTCATCGGGTTTTTCCACCTGCTGAATAAATTCATAAATTTTATGACCTGCCTTGCCGGCAGGCAGGCCGTTAACCTTTATTTCCTGGCCGATTTTAATCCAACCGTTATGAATTGAAGGATAGGTTGGGGGCGTATCGACATGGACAATGACTTTATTGGCTCCGGCCAACAGCGCCGCCTGCTTAATCGCAGTCAGAAACTCGGCCTCTTTTTGAACCAAATGATCGGCCCCCCACAAAATAATCATCACCGCCTCGGGATGGCGCTTGGCAATCACGGCCGTGGACAAAGCAACGGCGCCCAAATTATCCCGCATCGCCGGTTCTAAAATAAAATTGGTTTCGGGAATTTCGGCCGCCTGCTCTTTTAAAAACGGTCCAAATTTGGCACTGGTGGCAATATAAATATCTGCCGGGTTAAAACCTTTCAGTACCCGGTCAATCGTTTGCCGAAACATCGAGGTCTTGCCCAAAAGCGATTCAAACTGCTTCGGGTGGGACAAATTGGAGATCGGCCACATCCGGGTGCCTTTACCGCCGCACATGATTAAAATTTTTACTTTAATGTCTGCCATGATTTTAAAAAATTACGCACCTCAAATCTTTTTGCCTGGGCTAAAATTAATCGGCTCTCCCAAGCCCGACTTTCAAATTGTTTCACAGCCTGGATCAAACTGTCAACCGTGGCTTCATTAAAAAATAATCCGGTCTGGTTGGCCACCACTGTTTCCCGGGCGCCGCCGCGGTTAAAGGCAATTACCGGCCGGCCGGCGGCCTGGGCTTCGACGCTGCTCAAGCCGAAATCTTCCTCCTGCGGCATGATCAAAGCCCGACAATTTTGGTAGTAAGCGATTAATTGGCGGTCGTCGACCCAACCGGCAAATTTAACCGTCGGCCCGGCTAGCTGTTTCAATCTCGTTTCTTCCCGGCCCTGACCGACGATTACTAAAGGCAGTTGAAACCGGTTAAAAACTTTGATCGCCAAATCAATTTTTTTGTAAGCCACCAGCCGGGAAACAATGAGAAAATAATTCGTAATCGGTAATTTGTAATCAATA